>NZ_JAQMSE010000219.1:0-3343 GCF_028330045.1 Aphanizomenon sp. CS-733/32 | reverse complement strand
GAATTAATGGAAACGTCATTGGGGCAGGGCAACCCGTCATCACATGCTTTCCCGATTACTTCAAATCGGAATTAATGGAAACCTGATAGCCGTGCCGACGTGCGCTTTTCATCGACTTTCCCGATTACTTCAAATCGGAATTAATGGAAACAGTTTGCCCCGTTCCCGAGGAGAACAATGCCGCCCTTTCCCGATTACTTCAAATCGGAATTAATGGAAACGAAAGAGAAGGAACACGAGTTCGGCCTTTGCTGCTGTCTTTCCCGATTACTTCAAATCGGAATTAATGGAAACCTAAACTGCGTTCCATACGGAATCCCGAAGCCATCTTTCCCGATTACTTCAAATCGGAATTAATGGAAACCCCTTCCACTCTTCTCGATATTCATATTGGGTAAACACTTTCCCGATTACTTCAAATCGGAATTAATGGAAACCATTGATTCTAACCACGTATCGAAAACTAATAGCCTACTTTCCCGATTACTTCAAATCGGAATTAATGGAAACGGCACATGCGCTCGCTGTTAACTTTTGCCATTTCGCCCCTTTCCCGATTACTTCAAATCGGAATTAATGGAAACATGAAATATCCAAAACTCCCTCCTATCAAAAAACTACCCTTTCCCGATTACTTCAAATCGGAATTAATGGAAACCAAAAGATAGTACCTGAAACTGTGTTGATTATTGAAATAACGTAGTTTCAGGTATTTTCAATTATTGATAAAAATCAAATATTAATGAAAACAAGCGATCGCCATACCGTAAACTTCCTGAAATATTAACAACAGCGATCGCCATACCGTAAACTTCCTGAAATATTAACAACAGCGATCGCCATCCTACTTCAATTGTTTGAAAACACTCAAAACCCCTAAATCTTACTCTGACAAGGTTTCATCCTTTTTTCGTCACAACCGTAGAGCGATTCCTACGGAGCGCTTCGCTATCGCTTCTTTTGGAAACTCGCGTTTCCAAGCATAGGTTTTAATAAAGCATATCAAAGTCCAAACCCAAACAAAAAGCAGTTGGGAAAAACCTATGCTCACATCCCGCCGTGTCTTAATTTTCGCAGACAGCGATAATACCTACCTAGCAGCGCAAAGCTTCAACAGAAAAATCGACTGGCAAAAAATATGTCACTACCTTGCAGATCCCAAAGAAGGTAGAGAATTAATCGAAATGGTGATTTATGTTGGTTTACCACCAGCCAGAGAAAGATTTGAAGAACAACGTAAAACCAAAGAGAAATTTGTCTATTGGGCTAGAAGTAACGGCTTTTTAGTAGTTGCGAAAGAAGGAAAAGCCAAAGGGGAAGAATATGAAACCAATATTGATGTTGTCATGGCTATGGATGCAATTGAATTAGCATTAGAAGTCAAACCCGATATCGTTGTCTTAGTGACAGGAGATTCAGATTTTGCCTATTTAGCTGAAAAATTGCGACGAAGAGGAATGCGAGTAGAAGTTGCATCCGTAGAACAGTCATTAGGTAGTGAGTTAAAAAGTTCAGCCAACAGCATTATTGACTTGATAGAAGTCTTTGACTCATTTAATCCTCAAAATAATAATCAAACATTCCACAGAATCGGTAATGCCAACATATTTGACTAATTCTAAGATTAATAAATTCGGCGATTAAGTAGGTAGGCGGAAATAAATAGAACTATGTTAAGTAAGTTAACAGATTCTGAAATTGGCTCGTAGTTAGGGCTTTAGCCCTACTTTCAGGTCTAGAGACCTTACTGCCCTACTTTCAGGTCTAAAGACCTTACTGCCCTACTTTCAGGTCTAAAGACCTTACTACAAACCTTGAATTATTTACGTTACTCTACTTAATCCAACAAATTATCATTCAAAAAAGCATAGCAATCATGCGAACAATTAACGGCAAATTGGTTATCCCAGAAATCCACGATCTAGACAGTATAGAAGCTTTTCCACAGCAATCAAATCACAAAATAAATAACTACCAAGAAATAGAAACACAAATCATGAACTTCAGTCAACAACAAGACGAAAAATATAACCAGAAAATCAAAGATATCCAAAATCGCCTTAGTAAACTAGACAGAAAATGTATCCTCCTCGAAGAGGCGATCGCCCGACAGTTTACCCAGGTTATCATCATTAATATTTGCGGTGTAATGGGATTATTTCTCCTGTGCTTTTGGTTTGATAGCAACCACAAAACAGGCAATCAATCTACAAAAAAATCAACCCATCTAATAGTGCAGCAACTACACAAATAAACTAGCAACTTGGGTTACTAGTTATCTAGTTGAGGCTGGTAATTGGTAATGGGTGATAAAATCCCATTTTTAATCCTGTTCATCCTTAAATCCCGGAAATCCTGATTCAGACAGTAGCAACTTACGTTAAATACAAAAATACACATCAAGGAGAAAATATGCGAGCAGTAATTAATGGTAAATTATCCGATTTACCTCAAGGTACAACAGTAGAACAATTGAGGAAAAAGTTTCCTGAAATTGGCAATGATGATGTCATGGAAGAAGGTTTTGGTGGAACTAGACCTTTAAAAAATAATGAAGCCCTCAAAGAAGGTTCAAAAGTATGGAGTGTACCCAAAATTGTTAAAGGCACAGGAGATTTTATTTTGTAGTGCAAGTAACTTATCCACTTTATACAAAAGGAAATTTACAAGTTCCACCACCTATTTTTTTCAAAATTGGTATCTCCTCAAGGTTTTATAATGCCTCACGCTATACAAGTTGAAACAGGTGAATTATGACAATTACAATTTCTCAGGACAAATTAGAATTGCAACCAACTCCAAGATTAATCGAAGAACTCAAAATTTTAGAAAAACTAGCGAAGAATATAATCGTTGGGAATAAAACAATTGAAGGTCTTAGATACACAGCAATTCTCATCAAAGGAATGCCCCTCTCATCCCAAAAATTCACCGTTTCCAATAGCGATGTTTTATTTCTGCTACCACCTGAATATCCCCAACTACCACCCATCGGTTGCTATCTCAATTACCCTTGGAACACCACCGGAGAAGGAGACCATCATTTCACCAGACAAAGCTATTATGGAGCGCCATTTTTAAGTGATGAGGGATGGTATTGGTACTGTGTTGGACTCGGAGGAGGATTTAACCGCGAAGTCTGGTTAAACTCATGGAAACCTAGCCAAAAAGTAGATAAAGGACATAATTTAGCGACACTGTTTGTTACTGCACGTCATGCAATTAATAGCGACGATTAAGTAATGTAAAAAATCTTGAGATGATTTCGTAGTGAGAAATTCAGTTCTCAAATGAGGAATAAATTCCTCACTACAAACTTTGAGTTATTCAAGCCGTTCTACTT
>NZ_JAQMSE010000218.1:0-25872 GCF_028330045.1 Aphanizomenon sp. CS-733/32 | reverse complement strand
TTGCTTTGCCTAATTGATTTTTAATTGTTGATTTAGACTCCAAAAGAGCATTTCTAATATGACGTTGAGCCAAAGTATAAACCAGTAGACATAAACCCATAATCATTCCCAAAGACTCTATTCTCTCAGGACTTTTGAGGGAAATACTGTCTGCAAAAAATAATGGGTCTTCGAGAAAACCAAACCCCCTCTCACATGACTGCTGGGCTTTATATTCACTTAGCATAGAATCATTGCTTATTTTACTTCTAGCGTAAAAATACTACCTATTCCCACCTGACTTTCAACTTTCAGATGCGCTTGATGTTTTTGGGCGATCGCCACAGCAATAGCTAACCCCAATCCTGTACCTCCGTTTTTACGAGAGCGATCGCCATCAACACGGTAAAAGCGATCGCCATATAAAAATATCTATCCAAAGGTAGATGTTAAGTAGTTTTGTAATCACTTATAGTATTTTCGCTAACTATTGATATACAAAAAATGTCTAATTATGAAGACTTTTTTACACTTTCTGGTTTCTGTCTTACTACCTATTTTATCTTTTGATTCCCCTGCCCAAGCTGAAGAAATATCCACAAGGGCTGCTGACCTAACGGTAATTGGTACTACAAATCAAAGCTCGTCGAATTTATTAGCTCAAACCCCCGACCCTGCACTTGCGCCAACATATCCTACAAATAACTCTAATCCTTCTTTATATGAGGGTAGCAATGCAGACACTAAACTACTGACAAGTAATTACCTTTATTGGAGTGGCAGTGTTGGTGTTAATTTTGCAGACAAAGCAGCACTAAAAGTAGATGGAAATAAGGTCAAGTTGTTGCTATTCATGGACTAGCAGATTCGGATGATGACTACATTAATCGGTCAGAAGTGACAACAAAAATATATAGATTCCCTTTCAAAAAATGGATAACTGAACAAAATGAGACTGGAATTACTCGTAAAGGGCAAAAAACAGGTTTTAATGCGGGAATCCCCATAAATACTTTTTTGTCACTCAAAACAAAAATTAATATTGAACCAGAAATTTGTAATCTGAAACCAGTGAATGGTCAAGTATATGAAGATATAGAACTACAAACCCTTGCTAATCAAATTACAGTCAAAATTTTTGGTCAACAAGACAGTGGTTCAGGAACAATTATAGGTAAAGACTACGACAGCTACTTGGTATTAATTAATCCCCGTATTTTGTCAAAAGTTAATATTTATACACCGCAAGTTCAAACCCATGATGGTAAGATTTACCATGCTAAATCTGTGAAGATTTTTGATAACCTAGATTTAGCGACATTAGAATTTGCGTCTAACCAATCATATTGTGTAGCCAAAAAGATTAATACTGCTAACATTAATAAAAATACCACAATTTTAGCGGCTGGGTATTCTAATTCCACTAATAGAATCGCTTTTAAAACAGGGAAAGTAGAACAAATAATTTCCCAACCTGTCTTCAAATATGGTTATGAAATTGGTTATAGTAGTGATATTGAACAGGGTATGAGTGGTGGTGCAATTCTAAATCATAATGGATATTTGATAGGTATTAATGGTAGAAGTTCCTATCCTATTAGAAATTGGTATGTTTATGCTGATGGAAAAAAACCTACAAATGAGGAAATATTAGAATTTAGAAAATTAAGTTGGTTTGTACCGACAACAACTTTTTTAAATCAAATCAAACCAGAAGTTATCAGGGATTATAATTTATCTTTGATGCCGAAAAAATTTTAGGTTTTTTGTCTGAATTAATATGTGCAGAATTTAAGGATTTTTATTCGCTTTTTATCTTCCCAGGTCATTGATTCATATAGGTTTTTGATTTACTCAGCAAGCCTTGTTAGTTTACTTTAGAAAAAGAATAAATATAGATTTAGTCAAGAAAGTGAATCGAGAAATTGTCAAGAAGACATTAGAGATAACAGAGAAGGAAGTCAAGGAAAAAAGACCCTTTCAACTCTTGTATGGTTTTTCCGTTCCTTTCTTGATGAGATCGTTTTACCAAATAAAAGCCTAAAATTTTTGCTAGACAATCTTTTTAGGCTTTACTTTCTCTAGATTGTTAATTCTTAAATTTGCTGTAATACCTGCGGAATTAGAGGATAAACCGTAGGGGCGGGGTTTCCCCGCCCTGTTGAGGTGAAATTAAACTAACTTAAAACCCAGCTAACCAGTGTTCTCACACCAAAACCAGTTGCCCCAGCACCGTTATAGCCATGTTCCTTATCAGCCCAAACTGGTCCGGCAATATCTAAATGCGCCCAAGGGGTATCCTTAACAAACTGCTTCAGGAATAAAGCCGCAGTAATTGAACCGCCATAACGGGGTCCAGTATTTTTCATATCAGCAATACCCGATTTTAACCCGTCAAAATATTTATCTTCCATCGGCATCCGCCAAATTTTCTCACCGGCATTGTCAGCGGCGGTTTGTAGTTGGGAAGCTACCGTCTCATCTGGTGTAAATAAACCAGCGATATCTTCGCCCAAAGCCACCACACAAGCACCTGTAAGAGTAGCTAAATCAACGATCGCATCCACACCCAATTTCTCAGCATAAACCAAGGCATCAGCCAAGGTTAACCGCCCTTCAGCATCGGTGTTATTAACTTCGATTGTTTTGCCATTTGAGGCAGTTAAGATGTCTCCAGGGTGCAATGCCTTGCCGCTAATCATGTTTTCGGTAACGGCAGAGATAAAGTGAACTTCCACATCTGGTTTTAACTGCCCAATGGCCTTAGCCGCGCCTAAAGTTGCCGCTGCACCACCCATATCCATTTTCATGGTTTCAATCCCACTACCAGCACCTTTAATGTTCAATCCACCGGAATCAAAAGTTACGCCTTTTCCGATAATTGCCAGTTTCCGCTTAGGTGTACCGACTGGTTTATAGGTGAGGTGAATGAATTTTGGTGGTAAATCAGAAGCTTGGGCGACTCCCAAAAATGCCCCCATGCCTAGTTTTTCGCATTCTTCCTGTTCCAAAATTTCCAGTTCTAACCCGTGTTCGTGAGCGATCGCTTGAGCAGTTTCTGCCATAGTAATAGGTGTAACCGTATTCGCCGGCGCTGCTACCAACTGTCTCGCCAAAATCACGCCAGAAACAATTTGATTAGCGCGAGTAATAGCCGCTTCTTGTCCAGCTAAACCAAGTAAATCAATGGTTTCGATCTGGGGATTTTTATCTTCCGGTTCAGATTTAAAGCGAATATCTTGGTAAAGTGCCAATTCTATGCCCTCAGTCAACGCTTGGGCTGTGGCGGCTGGATCATTGTTCCACAGTGGTAAACTGATTGCCAAAGTCTTGGTTTTTTGCTTTTTAGCAGTTTTGGCTACAGTCGCAACTACACGGCGTAAACTCTCTAATTTCAGCGCGTCTGGTTTCCCTAAACCAACCACAATTAGCTTCTTGACTGGGTAAGCCCCACCTAAACGAATAACAACGGTGCTATTAGCCTTACCTGTAAACTCTTCCTCAGCAATAACTTCTTTTAAAATTCCTGCAAATTTATCATTTAACTTGACCAGATCACCAGTTAACTCTACCGCATCTTCAAAGAGACCAAAGGCTAAAGTATCACCAGTCCAGTCTAATAATCCTGTATTTGTAAGTTGAATCGTCATTTTTGTAATTTCTGTCTATTTTTCTTCATGTACCAGTATTGCTCAAATTTTGGGAATCATGGGCGTTGTACGCAACGTCTTGACAATCTGGTAAGATGAGAAATACTTGACAAATATCCAATTTACAAAGTTTTATCGGGTTTTTAGCCATCTGTCCCTTGTAAAAATTATAATTATGCCTAAAGAAATCAATCAGCCCCAATTACCACCCACCAGCGCCATTGACAGCGTTACCAATGTTGCATTTGAAAATTGGTTTGAATATCCAGTCCGGGTACAACCTCACCATACTGATTATGCGGGTATAGTTTGGCATGGTACTTATTTAACATGGATGGAAGAAGCGCGGGTAGAGTGCTTACGTTCTATCGGCATTGAATTTGCTGATTTAGTAGCTTTAGGTTGTGATCTGCCTGTTGTAGAGTTGTCAATTCGTTATCATCAGTCGGTGAAATTAGGAATGCCAGTCCTAGTAAGAACACGGATGGCTGAGGTAACAGGAGTGCGAATGAACTGGGACTACACCCTGGTTTCTCCTGATGGTCAAGATTTATATATTACTGCTCTGGTTACGTTAGTAGCTTTAGATCGGGAAAAAGGTAAAATTATGCGTAAGTTACCACCCGCTTTTCAAGATGCTTTGGCGAAAATTTCTGGTTCTCGGAAGATGGGGTAATCGGGACAGGGAATTATAAAAAAAACTTTTCCAGCCACCCATACTTTTAATATGTCTAAATCAGTAAAAATATCTAGCCATTTAACACAAGAGGTTAAGGAAAAAGAGAAAGAGGAACAACTAATTAATGAACTTAGACTGTTATTAAAAACCTTGATTTACCAGGAAGAAGTTACAATCAAAGCCATCATAGATTGTCTTTATGATGTTGGCTCGACTAATTTGATCAATCATAAGTTGCGTTTTGGAACTCTCAATAAGACTCTAAAATTTATTACTAAAAAGTCGAAGCCAGTAGCTAAAATGCTGGCTTGGCAATGGTTTAATAAAAATTGTCCTGAGTTAATTACTCAATGGCTGCAAAGTAAGGTGACATTTGTAAAAGTGGAAGAAACGAGGATGGAGGTGATGGTAGATAATGAAAATCTCCGTTTAGCTTCTATGTCTCAACTTCCAGAGGAAAATCAAGTTAATCAGGTAAAACGTCTGCATTTTCAGGTGAAATTGTTAACAGGTATTTTGGTTGTAGTTGTAACTATGTTTTCTGGTAGTTTGATTTGGTTGAATTATTCATTAAAGCGGTCACATTCCCAAACTATAGAAAAACTCCAAAATCAAGTTAAAAGGAGTCAGGAGTAATAAATACAGCATGAGGTTTTTAGGGAATTGATATGTTGCGGGTTTTAATTCTCGGTGGCATTGGTGATGCAGTGGAATTGGCGGCTAAGGTAGCAAATATTCCTGGTATTGAGGCGATCGCTTCTTTAGCTGGTCGAACTCGTAAACCTGCTAATCTGGTTGGTAATGTGCGAATTGGCGGTTTTGGTGGTGTCCCAGGATTGGTTGGTTATTTGCGAGAAATGGAAATTGATCTATTAATTGATGCTACTCATCCTTTCGCTCATCAGATTTCTGAAAATGCTGCCGCAGCGACACAGGAAGTAGGTATTCCGCGATTAATGGTAATTCGTCCACCTTGGGAAAAATTAGGAGATGATTGCTGGTTAGAAGTAGAAAATAATCTCGCTGCTGCTACTGTGTTAGCAAATCAAGCTAAACGAGTATTTTTAACAATTGGTAGACAAGAAATTGCGACTTTTGCACATTTACAGGCAATTTGGTTTTTAATGCGGATGATTGATCCACCAAATACTGATATTATCGTCCCACCTGGATTAATTTTATGCGATCGCGGACCATTCACCTTAGAAAACGAACAGGAAATTTTACTCAAATATAATATAGATACCATTGTTAGTAAAAATAGCGGTGGTAGTGCCACCTATCCCAAAATTATCGCCGCTAGGAAACTCGGAATTAAGGTTGTGATGGTAAATCGTCCACCTGTACCCCCTGGAGAACAAGTTCCAGACGTGGATAGTGCGTGCAAATGGTTGTTTAACAAGTTGGATATTTTATAAAATTAAGGTAATTAATGGAGGGACGCAACATGGTGATTAAGAAACCAGATATTAACAATACTCCTCAAAATCTGATTTTACCTTTAGAAAGTGGCGATCGCCTATCACGCCACGAATTTGAACGTCGTTATACAGAAAGTCTCCATGTTAAAAAAGCCGAATTAATCGAAGGAGTAGTTTACGTGGCATCACCCTTACGCTTTCAACGTCATGCTGAACCCCACAGCAATTTAATTGGTTGGTTATGGAATTACCGAATTTCCACACCTGGTGTCAAGTTAGGTATTGAACCCACAATTAGATTAGATCAAGATAACGAACCCCAACCCGATGGAATTTTATTCATTGATCAAAGTTTAGGAGGAAAGTCCCGCATTACAGCAGATGACTATATTGAAGGTTCACCAGAATTAGTTGCCGAAATTGCTGCTAGTAGTGCAGCTTATGATTTGCATGATAAAAAAAAGGCGTATCGTCGCAACGGTATTCAAGAATATATTGTTTGGCAAAGTTTAGAAAAAAAACTAAATTGGTTTCAATTACATGAAAGTGAATATATCTCTCTTGAACCCGATGCTGATGGTGTCATCAAAAGTCAAGTTATGCCCGGTTTATGGTTAGCAGTACCAGCATTATTGTCAGGTGACATGACTCAGGTTTTAGCAGTTTTACAAGCCGGATTAAATTCACCTGAACACGCGGAATTTTTACAAAATAGATAATTGGTGATTGGGAATATAGCAGATTGTAAATTAATGAGGCTTCCGTGAGCGTCAACCGATAGCGTAGTATGGCCTTAACCATGCGGTATAGGATCTAAATTCAAACGTATAAATGGTTGTCTGACTTTGATATAAAGATATGATTGGACACTTGAATTTGCTAGACGACTTGATGCTTGGTTAGCTGCTATTATTTTATATGCTGTTAGCTTATATCAACAAGAAGATAAACTTCAGGTTTTTAATATAATAAATTCGATGGACTCCATATCTGATGTATGTATTGATTGGGAATTTGATCAACATGAATGTCAATTAAACTGGGAATAATCCAATAATTCTCAAAAATCCAGATTTTTCCAAAAAATATAGTATAATCTGGATTCTAGACGAAAATATCAATTATATAGTACAATAGTATCAATGAGCTATTGTCACTTAATAATTTACAGGTCATAAAATGGTATCAGTTAATCCGTTAGTCAAACCCTTTGTAAAGTGGGCAGGAGGAAAAAGACAGCTTGTGCCGACAATTCTAGCCAATCACCTGCCTAAAAATTATAATCTTCAAACCTACTATGAGCCTTTTATTGGTGGTGGTGCGCTTTTGTTTAGTTTGCAACCTAAAAAAGCTGTCATTAATGACAGTAATGCTGAATTGATAAATTGTTACAAAATAATTAAAAATTCTTTAGATGAACTAATTGAGGATTTAAAAAATCACAAAAATAATGAATATTATTATTATGATATTAGAGACTGGGATCGAGAAAAGAATTTCAAGTCTAAAACAGAAGTTCAACGAGCATCCAGGATTATTTTCTTAAATAAAACTTGTTATAATGGGTTATTTAGAGTTAATTCTCAAGGTCAATTTAATGTACCTTTTGGCAAATATAAAAATCCCAATATTTTAGATATAGCTGTTTTAAAAGCAGTTAATAAATATTTAAATGAAAATCAAGTTAGAATATTAAACTCTGATTTTCAAGAAGCTGTTAAAGATGCAAAACGAGGAGATTTTATATATCTCGATCCTCCTTATGATCCAGTTTCCGAAACCGCTTCTTTTACTGGCTACGATGTTAACGGTTTCAATAAACAGGAACAGAGAAGATTGAAAGAGGTATTTGATGATCTAAATAGTAGGGGTTGTCATATTTTACTAAGCAATGCTTGTACAGAATTTATCGAAGACCTATATAAAGATTATCTGCATACAAAAATCTCAGCTATAAGAGCGATAAATTGTAATGGTAAAAAAAGAGGTAAAGTGGATGAAATTTTAGTAAAAAACTATGAGTAATAAAAATACTAAAAAACCAAAAACCAAAAATGATATTGCTTGGGAAGCACTATTTGAAAAATACTCCATTCTAGAAAAAATACATGAAATAGGCTATTTTGAGATAGAGTCAAATAGCATTAATGAATTCCGAGAAAGTAGGTTAATGGCTAAGTTTGACCATTATGATACTTTGCCTACAATTTTTGAGAAAAATAATGAAACTGCTGATAGACGTTCTAGCACAGTTAGACGATGGATAGAATGGATATTAAGTGTGATTTCTGATGAATAAAGATATAGATGTGTAAAGGAATAGTCCAGCCCTCTTAAAAGTTTAAACAGATAAGAGGGATAATTAAAAGACATTACATTACCAATGATGATCATTGTCATTAATTGAGAACTTTATTTTTTGGAAGTCCCTTAACAGTCAACTGTTAACAATCATCTCTTAATAACTCAGAAAATCCTGAGAAATAGCAAAGGTTTCACTAATGATTTCTGATGCTAATTGATCAGATTTGAGTAGAGGATATTCCTGATGACCATGATATTGATGACCATTAGAGGATGATTGAGATTGTGAATACATTCCCATAGCTACACTGGGTAGATAGCTAATATTGTAATTTGCCACCTTTGCAGAGACTACGGTCGCAAAAGACAGATTAAATAAACTGTGCAAAGGTAACTTGTACAGGTCACGGTGGGGAATTAAAATGATTGTCTCTACCCCTTCCAGTTCTTGAATAATTGTGGAAATATTTAAGATATTTTGCAACTGTAATAGTTTTGATACTGTGGCTGACTGTTGCCAATCTGCTAACCATTGTTCAAATTCAATTAAGCGTCTTACTCCCTCTGGAATTGCTTCTATATCTTGGATAGGTGTAAAGAGTAAAATGGGAGATGGGGCTTGATCTTTGATAATGAATGTGTGCAAAGCGGCTGGACTAATATGCCAATAAATTATAGCTGTGGATGGATTCAGCAATTTTTGAATAACATAATAATTCCCCGACTGAAGTTGATAATTTAAATCAGGTATTAACCACTGTAAACAATTATTTTTACCCTGTTCAGCGATTTCCCAAGCTTCTACTAAGTCTCCTGTATTTACAGCCAAATCAACTGCTAGTTGTCCCAAACCTATGAATTTTAGTAAGAGTTGTTTTTTATTTTCATCAGAACGGGTGGGCTGATTGAGTAATTGTTGTAATAGTTCAATTCCCCATTTTTGTAGTTCTTGGGCGGCTGTTGTTTCTCCTAAACAAACCAGGACTTTAACTAGAAGTTGCAAAATTTCTAAATGCAAGTCGGGAAAATCTTCGGGTGTGAGGGTGGATAGTGCCAATTGGTATTCAGACATGGCATGATGCCAATAATCGCGATGTGCAGTTTCTTTTTTGCCTTGCTCGTAATAAGTATTACCAATAGCTATATGTAATCTTCCCCAACCTTCTGGATGGGTATCGGGGCGAAGATGTTTTAAACCTTCTTGATAACTAGCTAATTTACCTTCATAGCCGCCTAAGTTGAGGGCGGGATTGGCGGCAGAAATGCTACTAACGACAATTAATGATGATTGTTGGGGGGTGAGATGACCAGCAGCCGCCCCTCTTCCTAGCCAAGCTTCCCAATAGTCTAGTTTAATTTCTAAGGCGCTGTCATAGCAGGAAATGGCTTGAGGGAAACGATCTAGGTAAAATAGGGCTACGGCTTGGTTATACCATGCGGGATGGAAATCGGGTTTGATGGCGATCGCTTGTTGATAGGAGGCGATCGCATCTTCCCGACAACCTAAGTTTTCAAAGGACACACCCCGGTTATACCAAGCTAAATAAAATTCTGGTTGCACAGCCAGGGCTTGATCCCAAGATTCAATCGCTTCTGACCATTGTTTTAAATTAAATAGCACCACACCCCGGTCTATCCATACTTCATGATAGTTGGGTTCGAGATGGAGGGCTTGGTCGTAACTAGCGATCGCCTCTGCATATTGCTCAACCACAGCTAAAGCTATACCTCGGTAATACCAAGTTTCCCCATCTTGGGGTTCTAAATTCAAGGCTTGATCATAACTATCAATGGCTTCCCCGATCAAACCTAACTTGAGTAATGCCAAGCCTCTGCTAGACCAAGCTGGTTGATAATCTGGTTTAATAGCGATCGCTTGATCAAAAGAAGCAATAGCCCCATCAAAGTCTCCCAACTCACCGAGAATACCGCCTCGGCTATACCAAACCTTATAGAAATCCGGTTTGAGGGACAGGGTTTGGTCATAAGCAGCGATCGCCTCTGTAAACCGTTGCAAATAAAACAGTGTCAACCCCTGATTAAACCAATATTCATAAGCTTGCGGTTGGATTTGACTAGCTCGTTTATACAAATCCAAAGCCGCTAATAAGTTTCCATCCTTAGCTTGTTGTAAACCTTCATAGAAGCAACTTTCCGCCGGATTATGAACAACCATTTGTGATCTGAATTGTTGCACAATCTGACCATCACGAATTGCCAATTCCGACGCTAACTGCTGAACAAGATTGTTACTTTGCTCCAACCGCACCACCAACTCATCGAAAGTGGCTGCTAACTGCGGTTCTAAATTTACCAAAGACTCATGCCAGCTTTTCTCCCTGGGAGATTCTGGATCGGCAATTATATCCGCTACATTCTGGGAAAATTCCTGAATTTTATGCTCATAACTCTGATAGTCATTTTCCGTCTTGGCAGTATTGTCAAAAATATCTTCAGCCAAAGACTGATGACTTAACTCTAGAGACTCACCAGTGAATAGCTCCTCACCTATTAGGGATTGTGGACTACTCACCGTCTCCATTTCCTGATCTTGCCAGATTTGCTCCCCAAATTGGCGCAGCAATTCCTGACCAGGAGTATCTAACTCCTCCTGCGTAGGTATAGAAATTGCCAACTCCTGCGACTCTTGCGTACTTTCATACTCCTCATTAAGATTGCGCCGTAATAGATGCATCCCGATGTCATAGGACAAGTTACTAATCTCACCAATACTCAACTCACCCAGTTTCACCATCCGCTTGGCTAACTGAAGATTCGGAGCGGGAGAAGCCAATAATTTGTCTGCAAATATCAACAGCCAATCAATCCAACGGTCAACAGTAATGCGCGGTTCCATCCGCTGCAAATACTTCAATGCCCATTGTTGTCCTCGCGCTTGATGCACTCCTTCTAGGAGTTCGTTAAATAACGATTCTAGATCCGCATTCGTGAGTTCTGGTGGTTGATCTGCCACCAGATTGCCTTGACTAGACTTGGGATCACTTATCCCAAGACGGCCAAAGGGGTACTGTAAAAATCTGTTAAGCCACTGCAAGAGCCACCTGAACATCTGCCAATTTATGGGATTTTCTTTCTCCTAGATTGTAGCTATTGTTGTGTCAAAAAAATTATTAATTACGGAAAAGTCTAGAAAATTTAATAGACCTGCGTAACAATACTAATAGCTACACCGAACAAATCAAACTTGAGTTAAGTAGATGAACAGAAAAATTTAAAGGTATGTGAAGAAAAGTAAAATCACTCCAAACTCTCTTCCTGTTCTCAGTTAAGAGTTTCCTGTTCCCTTGCCCCAACGACAATTTTTAACGCCCACCTACTTATGGGGATTTGTCTTCATCAGACTAAGTTAAAAATCCTTTTTATACTATTTCACAAAAAGCGTAATTTGTCCTAATCCTGTGTTTCCTAAAACTGAAGACTATAATCACGAAAAGTGTCAGTCCTCAGTTTTGATTATACAGAAGGTTCGTTCGCTTCATTATACTGATTAACCAATGCCTGAATAATCTCTTCGGGATTTTGTGTTTCCACTCCTAATTGTTGGGAGATTTGTTCACATAGGTTCTCATCCTGTTGCAACATCATCAACAGTTCATCTAGGGTGACAGTTTTGTATTCCCCTTCGGATAAATTTTCCTCTGTGTTGGCAGATACTAAGGGATTACTCTCCACTACATCAGGACCGTCATATTCCCAAATTGGTTCTCCTGGATTAAGTGTTAAGACTTTCATGCCTATATCGTAGGACAGATTGCCGATTTCCCCAACTCCTAGCTCACCAAGTTGGACTAATCTGGCTGCTAATTCATTATGTGGTTTAGCAGATGCTAATAATCTGTCTCCAAAACGCATTAACCATTCTAACCACTGTTCCGTACTAACACGATGTTCAAGATTATGTAACCATTTTTGCGCCCAAGCTTGTCCCTTGACCTGATGAACCCCTTCTAGTAGTTCTGTAAATAGAAATTCTAAATCTGTATCACTTAGGGGTGGAGCTACTTGCGTGGGGACTTCCTCTCGACTAAGGGTGAGATTTTGTTTACCACCAAACAAGTGCCGAAAAATTTTTTTGAGCCATTGAATTAGCCGCTTGAACATTTGATGCACCATTGATGTTGCCTATTAAAATTTTAGCTGTGGCAGTGACTAGTAGTTCGTCAAATTTATTTTGACGGATCAGGAATAAATGAACCACGAAGGACGCAAAGAGCGCGAAGGAAGAAGAAAAATTTATTTACCCGTTAATTAGTTCTTGACAGACTACTAGTACCGCAAGGCGGAAGTCAAAAGTCAAAAGTCAAAAGTCAAAACTAATACTGAGCAAGCTTTTTGGCGATTGATAATGGTTGATTTATTTACGCCGTGTTGTACTAGATATTTAAAACTATAAAAGTTTTAGATTTTAGATTCAAAAATTTGGTACAAGACCCGTCCTTTAGGGTGGAGTCAATTCAAAATCGAGCGCTATGAGTTGTTACAATAATAAAACCCAAAAATTTACCTGGAATATAATACGGATTTAAACCTGTCTCCATGTCTTACGAACCACTGCACCATAAGTATCGGCCAAAGAGCTTCGCTGAACTAGTGGGTCAAGAGGCGATCGCTACTACCCTAACAAATGCCATTCTCTCAGCGAAAATCGCCCCTGCCTATTTGTTCACTGGACCCAGAGGTACAGGAAAAACTTCCAGTGCGAGAATTCTCGCCAAATCTCTCAATTGTCTTCAAGGCAACCAGCCAACCCCCCAACCCTGCGGCGTTTGTGAAATCTGTCAGGGTATTACTAAAGGCTATTCTACTGATGTTATTGAAATTGACGCTGCTAGTAATACTGGTGTTGATAATATCCGGGAACTGATTGAACGGGCGCAGTTTGCCCCGATGCAGTGCCGTTATAAAGTATATGTGATTGATGAATGTCATATGCTAAGTACCGCAGCGTTTAATGCGTTACTTAAAACCCTAGAAGAACCACCCAAGCACGTTGTTTTTGTTCTGGCGACAACAGACCCACAAAGGGTATTACCAACAATTATTTCTCGTTGTCAAAGGTTTGATTTTCGACGGATTCAGTTAGAGGCAATGGTAAAACATTTAACACATATTGCCGATAAAGAAAGTATTAATATTTCCCATGATTCTCTGACTTTAGTAGGACAAATTGCCCAAGGGGGATTAAGAGATGCAGAAAGTTTATTAGATCAATTAGCTCTAGTCGCTGGGGAAGTGACACCAGATAAAGTTTGGGATTTGGTGGGTTCAGTCAGCGAAAAAGACCTATTTGGATTGTTAGAAGCGATCGCTCAAGATCAAGCAGAAATAGTCCTAGACACTACCCGGAAAATCCTCGATAGAGGACGAGAACCCCTAATTATTCTCCAAAATCTCGCCGCTTTTTATCGAGATTTTCTCATTGCTAAAACTGCCCCCAATCGTCAAGATTTAGTTGCTTGTACTCAGTCAACTTGGTCATCATTAGTTGAATTTGCCCAAAAATTTGACATCAGTACCATCTTGCTAGGACAACAACACCTAAGAACAGCCGAAGTCCAACTAAAAAACACCACTCAACCCCGGTTATGGTTAGAAGTAACATTACTGGGATTATTACCCAGTGCCAATATTCAAATCCAAACCGCAAATATCCTGCCAAGAACCAATACAACCGCTGCAACCCCAACATATCCACCCGTTGCTGCACCACCAGCATATCCACCCACAAATCACAATCCATCTGTTAATTTCGCATCACCACCACCCCAAGAACTTGTATCTCCACCACCCACAAACCATCAACCAGTAGGAGAAAGTTCACAATCCGATTTAACTCAACTTTGGCAACAAGTTCGTGGACATATTCAACAGTTACCCACACAAGCATTACTGGGTCAAATGTGCCACTTAATGGAATTTAATGGTCACACTGCCCGTGTAGGTGTAAAAGCGGTTTGGTATGACAAAGTGAAATCTTATTTACCTATTATCACCACAGCCTTTAGACAAACTTTCCAGCAAGAAATTCAAGTTACTTTAGAAAAAGCTACCGCTGCAAACACCACATCTACCAGGAGAAATCCACCACCACCAACTTCTCCTCCAGTTCAACAACCACCCCAACAAACATATCAACAAACACCAGAACCACAACCCACACCACAACCAGTAGCTACAGTATCCACGCCATTACCCACACCAGTCCAAATTGAGCCTGTTGTTACCAATACAGCACCAGTACAAACTCTTTCTCCGCCATCGGTGTCACCATCTCCATCAAATTGGGATCATGATGGAGTCGTTAAAGCTGCGGAAAGTTTAGCCAAATTCTTTTCGGGAGAAATTATTCGGATGACAGATGACAGTTTCCAACTATCGGACTCTGTTAGTTCTGCAGAAACACCGGAGATATATGAATCCTATGTTGATGATGAATATAATTAAATAAGGAATGTGAATTAAATAAGGTGCAAAAGTAGGATGTGTTAGCGACAGCGTAACGCACCATTCCAGGTTACATCAGAATTGCAGGTTATTAAATTTGCGTTCCTAAGAGAACTCCACAAAAAAATGATCCAATTTTGTGGGATGGGCATCCTTGCCCGTCCTTGATGATTAGCGGGCAATTCGTCCCGCACCACAAGAAATTTTGGGATATTTTTTTGATTGGAAGTCTCTAATAAACCTGTGCTGCATGAGTTGTCATTGCGAGTGAAAGGAAGCAATCTCTTGACAACCGATAAACCACCTAACGCAAAAATCTCTCAAACCCTTATTCCTCTGTGTCCTCTGCGCCTCCGTGGTTCGTTAATCAGGATAATTTATTTCTTGGAAATCCCTAAAACTAACGCAACGCCGGCGGTAATCGTGGTCTACCGGTAGAAATTGCATAGTTAATTACTAACAATTGTAACCATAATCCTGGAAAGCGATTTTCTAACCAAGATTGATTCCATTTTAAGAATTGTGGAAACCATGTCCCCAAAATCAGACTGACTAAAGCATGACGAGCAAAGCTCACATAATTACCCAGCCAACGTAATAAATCTCGCCAACCAGCTAATTGCCAAATCCACAATAATAAAGCCGGATTTTTCATGGCTGCTTTCAAAGCGAGACGGTTAAAAGTGAACCAATCACAACGATCTTTAATGAAGTTATCTGTAACTTCTGGGGTTTCATCTGTTAATAACCCAAAGAAAGTATTCAGCATCCCATTTATCATTTGGGGGGCGATAAATTTGCCAGTAGGAACCATCATTCCTTTAGAAAATAACCACATTACCGCCACATTACTTTGGTAAGCCCGAATTTTATTTAAGTGTTGCTGACTTAATAAATCATGTTTGAGCGCGATATTTAACAGAGTAGTTAATCGGTCTAAATTGCGGACTAAAGACCCAAAACCAGTAAAAACTAGAGGAGACTGCAAAGAAGCAGCATCACCAATGGCAATTAATCTATCAACTGCAATAGTGCGATCGCTACTATCTACACTAAAATGTCCTGGTATATAGCCAAAAGTGGGTTTCCTCCACACTAATTTATCCAAATCACAACGCCGATATTCTGGCAAAATTGTGAAAAAATCCTCATACATTTCCAACAGAGAACCAGGATTTTGCTCATTCACCTCATGATAGTGAAACAGATAAATCGTCAACTCTTCCCCAACCCCAGGAAACAACTCCCAAATTAACTGTCGTCCCCTAGAAATATCCCCATGACTATAGAGAACATCCCCATATTCAGAATCCCAAACCCCAGGCTCAAAGCCCTTTTCAATCACCGCTCCCACCGTTGGACACACACTATCAAAAGCCCGACCACCATTTAATTGCCAAGCGATCGGTGAAGCCGTTCCCATTGCATCTATCAACAACCTTCCACTCACTTGCCGTTCATTGCCACTAGGCAAATGTTTGACATTAATAGCAACTTGTGTAGAACTAATATTCACCTGGGAAAACTCCGTTTCGTCCCAAATATCACCACCAGCAGCTTGAAGTTTTTGTCCACATAATGCCAGTAACCTTTCTGAATCTAAAGCTATATTCAGAACAGTAGGAGTGTGGAGAACAGGGGATTTTAACTTAGCAGGATTATTCCCATCAAAAAACTTATTAAAACCGTCCTTATACTCCCTAGAAATAATTTCTGCTAATTCAGCATTTGTTAACAAACCCAAATTGATTAAACTTTGGATTTCATCACGAGAAATATTCCATTCTCTGTTCATTTTACCAAAAGGTAATCTTTCCACCAACAGCACCTTATAGCCCAATTTAGCCATCACTGCTGCATGAATTGACCCCAAAGCACCACCAATATAAATCAGGTCATACTCAGGACTAGCCGCAGGAGAAAGAACAGGTGATGTTTCCTGGCTATTCCCTTGATAAAATACCACTTGTCGGGGCTTTTGCGGATTTCTTACCCCTTCGCGCCACCGTTGTTCCCACCAGTAAGCCCGGTTGAGGTGATATTCCCCATTAGACATTTTCTGAAAATACTTAACAGTTAGGGGATAATAAGGTTCTAGCTCTGCGAAAATTGAATTTTGGGCATCAATGACAGGTAGTTCTGGGTAGCAATTAGGAAAGCGACCTCTAATTTCCTGTGTCAGAGATTGGAGAATACCTCTCTCCCCTGGAAAAGGTTCATCTCCCCAACGGAATACCTTGAGATAAGTTGTTCGCTGCACCGACCACACAAATATAGACAGTTCCACATCACCAGCAGTGGTACTTTGAACCGCGCTTCTCAACCGCAAACCATCTGGGGTAATTAATTTTTGCCCATTTTCAACAACAAAATCTGTTTGTAGCCATTTGCTAACGGATACTGTATCGGGCGTAGGAATTTCTAAATAAAGAAGTTCTTGCATATTTTTCTGATATCTCCTATCAATCTACTCGGTTAGACAGATTAAAAAAAGGCAGAAACTAGGTTAGAATCTGCGCTGATTAACTTCATAAAGATCCCATAAAGAATTTTAGTCAGTAACCCAGCCCTAAAGGGACTGGGCTTGTAAGAGGAATCAAGCAAGCCGTACTGACCAGACCACCCTGAGTTTACTCTCATGGTAGCCGTTATTTGAGTCACGACACCCCGGAATGCGTAGCCCCTTCGGGGTTCAGCAGTCGCTCATGGGGGAAACCCCCAAGACTGCGCTGCTTCACTAGTTCCCTACTCTGTCATTTGCAATTAAACAGTTTTAAGGTAACAGAAACAGTGTTGCAAGTCTAAAAAGCTCTGATAACTGGTCGTTCGCGCAGCGTGCTGTAGGCATCAGCTAACATTACCCCATAAATGGGAGTTGGCTTCCAGATTCCAATCAAAAATCTGGTTTCAATTTTAATATCCACAGCGGTTAAAACCGCTCGTGTCGCTTACCTCTCAGCCCTAAAAGGACTGAGTTTCCCACTTACCGCGAGATCTTATAATTTATCAAGTATAAGGACTCAGGATACATAAGGTTTGAGATGGAAGGAAACAGGGAACAGGGAACAGGGGAGAAATTCCATTCTCTATTCTTCAATTTCTTTCTCCTAAACTCCTGACTCCTGACTCGTGACTATCAAGTTTATTGTTCATATTGTAAATTTCCTAAACCCACGCCATGAATTATCCTATCCCAGACAGTCCCCAAGAAATATCTGCACTCAGAAAACAGCCAGTTGACGAGGAACTAGTTGCTGCGGTAATTGCTGGTGTAGTTAGAGTTGTTCGCGCCCAGGGTCAGTCCTTAGATCAATTAACGACCCAAGTATTAGCGGATGATCAAATGTTAGATAGACAACAAAGACGCTGGTTAAGTCAGTTGGTTACTCAAGCATGGGAAAACTTTCCTTAATACCTACAATATATACTTGAGAAGGTCATAACTAATTGGTTGCTTGCTCCAGTATTAATACCTATTTTTTAGCGCTTTCTACAGAATGCTACGCAAACAAGTTACCTAAAGGTAAGCTATCGTTCCACCTTCAGATATGATCTATTGTGGGAGTCAATACCTTGTCCATTTCCTGCTTTGTTGGGTTAAGCGACAGCGCAACCCAACGCATTTGTTGGGTTTTATGCTAATTGCTCCGCGTTCACGCAGTGTCCCGGATACGTTTACGTTCCACAACCCAACCTACAAATCAGGGAATAAGACCAAATTGATAGAACAAAAATTACTGAAATTTAGAAAACACAGGGTTAACACATAAGCTGTTATTCTAGTTTTTTTAATTTTCCTTAACCTTTAATTATTTATTCCTTAAATAAATTGGGATAGATTCTCTTTATAGTCAAAAATTTACCCATTTTTTTAGAGATCAAAAAGACTAAAATCTCCGTCGCAGACTAAGTAACAACAAACCTCTAATTGTCAATACAAAAATTATGAATTCAATTCAACTTAACCATATCGGTACTATCAAATTAAGCGGCGCAGAAATTTCTGATTTTGACCCCATATCTCAACGCCTGTTTGTGACTGGAGAATCTGCGAATAAACCTGTTCTCCAAGTAGTGGATGTTTCTGATGCAAATAACCCCACTCAAGTTACTAACATTGATCTTTCTAGCTTAGGTGCAGGAATTCAAAGTGTAGCCGTCAGAAAAGGCATAGGAACTGGAAATAGCATTGTGGCGATCGCTATTTCTGCAACTACAAGTACCGACCCTGGTAAAATTGCTTTTTATGACGCTGTAACTCTCACTAAAATTTCCGAAGTAACAGTAGGTGCTTTACCTGACATGATCACTTTCACTGCGGATGGTAGCAAATTACTTGTCACCAACGAAGGAGAACCCAGTGAAAATTATGCCATTGATCCAGAAGGTTCAATTAGTATTATTGATGTTTCTGGAAACATTGCCAGTTTAGATAACAGTAAAGTTACAACTGCAAATTTCACGGCATTTAATGGGCAAAAAGAAACTTTAAAAGCTGCCGGAGTCAGACTTTTTGGGCTTAATGCCACCGTTGCTCAAGATTTAGAACCAGAGTATATTGCAGTTTCTCCCGATGGCAAAACTGCATTTATTACCCTACAAGAAAATAACGCCTTTGCAGTTTTAGACATTCCTACTGCTAGTATTACTAAAATTGTTCCATTAGGTTTTAAAAATCATAATTTACCAGGAAATGGTCTTGATGCTAGTGATAGAGATGTTAATGGTACTTCTAGTGGTGGAGGTAAAATTAATATTCAAAATTGGCCAATTTTCGGGATGTATCAACCCGATGCAATTAGCTCTTTTCAAATTGCTGATAAAACCTATTATATCACCGCCAATGAAGGAGATGCGCGGATTCGTCCTACAGCAAATGGTACTTTTGGTAATGAAGGATCACTATTTAACGAAGAAGCAAGAGTTTCTAGTTTAAATCTTGATCCTACAGCTTTTCCTAATGCTACTGAGTTGAAAAAACCGGAAAATTTAGGACGTTTAACCGTTACCAATAAACTAGGAGATACCGACGGAGACGGAGACTTTGATCAACTTTATGCTTACGGCGCTCGTTCTTTCTCAATCTGGGATGATCAGGGTAAATTAGTATATGACAGTGGCGACCAAATCGAACAAATTCTCAAACAACAAACGCCTACATTCTTTAATGCTAATAATGGTTCAGCCACTGAATTTGATACTCGTTCCGATAATAAAGGACCTGAACCAGAAAGTGCAATTGTTGGCGTAATTAATGGTATTCCTTATGGATTCGTTGGCTTAGAACGGGCTGGCGGTGGGGTGATGGTATATAATCTTAGCAACCCCACTGCACCTCAATTTGTTCAGTATATTAGAACCGAAGGTGATGTCTCTCCTGAAGGCTTAAAATTTATCTCTGCCGAAAATAGTCCCAATTCTCTTCCCATGTTGGCAGTTTCTAATGAAGTTAGTAATACCGTTAGCTTTTATGAAATAGCTTCCCCACCAAAGTTAACGACTTATGAATTTCAAAATCTACCCAAATTAGGCACAACTTCCACCGGACAAGACATACTTTTGGGCGGTTTTTCTGGATTGTATTTCCAAGGTGTAGCAGATAATGGCAATCTCAAATTTGTTACTAATACAGATCGTGGTCCCAATGGTGAACCCACAGGTCAAAATAGACCGTTTTTATTACCCAATTTTCAACCAGAAATAGTCAGTTTTGAACTCAATCAACCGACTAATCAAATCACAATTACCAAAAGAACTGGGTTATTTCGTGAAGATGGTACAACTCCATTAACTGGACTTCCCAATGTCCAAGCTGGGGCTGGTGGAACAGCTTACACTGATGAAATTGGCGTTGATTTAAATGGTCAAATCTTACCTAATGATACTTTAGGGGCTGATGTCGAAGGTATCGTGATTGCACCAAATGGCAACTATTGGCTGGTGGATGAATATCGTCCCGCAATTTACCATTTTGATGTCAATGGGAAGTTACTTGATCGTTTTGTTCCCCAAGGAACAGCAGCAGCCACAGAACCAGATCAACCCGCAGGGACTTTTGGAACTGAGGTATTACCCGCAGTTTACGCCCAAAGACGGGCTAACCGGGGCTTTGAAGCAGTAGCACTAGAAGGCAACAAGTTATATGCTTTTATTCAAAGTCCAATTGATAATCCCGATAATGGCGGTGATACAACTTCCAGAAATTCCCGTAATTTGCGAATTTTGGAATTTGACATAGTTTCTAAACAGGTAACTGGTGAATATCTCTATCTCTTGGATGATATTACAGGCAGTGGTAATGCCAAAACTGATAAAATCGGTGATGCTGTTGCCTTGGGTAATGGTAAATTTGCCGTTGTAGAACGAGATGATAGAAGTGATAATACTTCCAATAAACTTATCTATCAAATAGATTTAGCAGCAGCGACTAATATCAATAATCCTGCTAACTTTACTTTGCCAAGTGGTAAGACTATCGAACAATTAAGCCCAGCAGAATTAACTACCGCTGGAATTATTTCTGCTAACAAAACTTTAATTGTTAATGCAGCCCAAATAGGTTACACCGGGGTTGAAAAATTAGAAGGTTTGGCATTAGTTGCCCCCAATATTCTCGCTGTGATTAATGATAATGATTTTAATGTTGCAGGCACAACAATTCCTGAGAAACTAGGCATTATTGAGCTACCTGATTATCTACCTATTACTATTAGTGGTACTTCAGGAAATGATTCACTAACAGCCTTTACAAGCGGTTATACTGTACTAGGTTTAGCAGGTAATGACTATATTAGTGCTGTTGAAACAGGAAGAGGTGGCAATATCCTGGATGGTGGTGCAGGTGATGATGAAATCTTTGCTAAGGAAAATGATACGGCTTTAGGTGGTTCAGGCAATGATCAAATATTCTCCGATGGTCAAGGTAATAATATTTTATCAGGTGGTGAAGGCAATGATCAAATATTCCCTGATCGCAATGACAAAGTATTTGGTGATACTGGTAATGATGTCATCTTCTCTGGTCTTGGTGGTAACACCTTAACAGGTGGTGATGGTCAAGATACCTTTTGGTTAGCTAATGGTGCATATCTGCAAAGTCCCAACATAATTACTGATTTTAATCCGGCACAAGATTCATTAAAAGTGGATGTTGAAGGATTCAAAAACATCAATCAACTGACATTTTCACCCCAGGGCAATTACACCTTAATTAGTGCGAATAGTAATCCCTTAGCTATTCTGAAAAATTATGAATTACCACAGTTTGCTATTACCTCAGCTTCAGCAACAGAAGGAAATATCATAATTTTCACTGTCACTCGGACAGGAAATAATTCGTCTTCACAAAGTGTAACTGTAACTACCTCTATTGCTACAGGGGATACAGCCAGTGATACCGACTTGACTGCAAAAACAGCAACTTTGACTTTTGCACCGGGAGAGACGACTACAACCTTTGCTGTCCAAACAACTCCAGATGTCCTATTTGAAGGAAATGAGACATTTACTGTCAGTTTAAGTAATCCTACAAATGTATCAATCATTAGTTCTACAAATGGCACAGCTAAGGGAACAATTAATAATGATGACGCTGCACCCATATTTAGCATTGCTACCGCTGAGGCATCAGAAGGAAATGCTATTAACTTTACTGTAACTCGGACAGGAGATGCCCAGGCTCAACAAAGTGTAACTGTAACTACCTCTATTGCTACAGGGGATACAGCCAGTGATACCGACTTGACGGCAAAAACGGAAACTCTGACTTTTGCACAGGGAGAAACGACTAAAATCTTCGCTGTGCAAACAACTCAAGATGTCCTATTTGAAGGAAATGAGACTTTTACTGCTAGTTTAAGCAATGCTACCAATGGTGCAATCATTAGTTCCACAAATGCCACAGCCAAAGGAACAATTAATAATGATGATGCTGCACCTGTATTTAGTATTGCTGCTGCTCAGGCATTAGAAGGAAGTGCAATTAATTTCACTGTCACCCGCACAGGAGATGCTCAAGCTAACCAAACTGTTACTGTATCTACCTCTATTGAGGCACAAAATACAGCAAGTGCTACTGACTTTAGTGGAAATACTCAAACTTTCACATTTGCACAAGGAGAAACAACTAAAACCTTCCCTGTTCAAACAACGCAAGATTCTCTTGTAGAAAACAATGAGACTTTCACTGTTAGTTTGAGCAATCCTACCAATGGTGCAATTATTAGTTCTACAAATGGCATAGCTTTGGGAACTATTACTGATGATGATACACCAGCGGAATTTAGAATTTCGGCTGCTGAAGCGGTGGAAGGAAATGCTATCAATTTCACCGTGACTCGTTCCAGAGATAATCTAATTTCTCAAAGTGTGACTGTAAATACCTCTATTGCGACAGGGGATACAGCTAGTGCAAATGACTTAACTGCAAAAACGGAAACTCTGACATTTGCACAGGGAGAAACCAGCAAAACCTTTACTGTTCAAACAACTCAAGATAGCCTATTTGAAGGCAATGAGACGTTTACTGTAAGTTTAAGTGATCCTAATAATGGTGCGGTTGTTAGTTCCACTAACGCTACAGCGAAAGGAACAATTAACAATGATGACGCTGCACCTGTATTTAGTATTGCTGCTGCTTCTGCCACAGAAGGAAGTGCAGTTAGTTTTACTGTAACTCGTACAGGGGATGCTCAAGCTAACCAAAGTGTCACTGTAGCCACTTCGATTGCGACAGATGATACAGCTAGTAGCAGTGATTTAACTGCCAAAACTGAGACTTTAACTTTTGCCACAGGAGAAACTAGCAAAACTTTCACTGTTCAAACAACTCAAGATAGCCTATTTGAAGGCAATGAGACGTTTACTGTGAGTTTGAGTAATCCTAATAATGGTGCGGTTGTTAGTTCTACCAACGCTACAGCTAAGGGAACAATTAATAATGATGATGCTGCACCTAACAAAAAACCAAATCTGCAAAGCTTCACCCAAAATGGACAAGAAGATCAAATAATTAGTTTTGGTATTGGAGACTTCAAAGACAAGGGTAAATACCAAGACGAAGACAATAATGATTTAATGGCAATTAAGGTAATAAGTTTACCAACCGCTGGAAGCCTAACTTTTGTGAATGGTCAACAAGTGACTGTCAATCAAGAGATATTAGTTGAAAACCTAGCTAATGTGCAATATAATCCCGTTGCTAATGCTAATGGTAATGTTGCCACATTGACAGTAGCAGCGATTGATAATGGTACTCCAAAAGCAGAATCTGATCCTGCTACCATCACAATCAATCTGACTCCGGTAAATGATCCTCCCGTTGCACAAAATGATCAATTATCTGTCAGTCAAGGAAGTGCGGGAACTATCAACCCTTTAAACAATGATAGTGACCCTGAAGGAGATAGTTTAAAGATCACCAGCAAAACCGACGGTAAATATGGCAAAGTGGACATCAATGGCAATAATTTGACCTATACGCTGTTAGATGCCAATTATTTAGGTAATGATGTCTTTAGTTACACTGTCTCTGATGGTGGTCTTTCCGCAAGTGCTAATGTTAGGGTAACGGTTACGGGTAAAGCTGCAACTGATACTGTAGCACCAACTCAGCTAATCCCAATTGCTCCTGATGATAAACTGATTCCCAGGGAAGCAGGTACATTAACTGGTATTGTTGATACATTGGGCTACAAATTTCCTAATAACTACAACCCATCCCTTGTCAAAAACTCCCTGCAAAATGCCCTAAATCGGACCACCGCAGCTTTTAATAATCTGTTCGGTCTCTATGAGGTGGATGATGTAACGGGGTCTGTAAATGGCATTAAACCCGGGGAAACCGGTTATGCGAAAGCTGCTTTGAGTAAGGTAGTAGATAACTTTATTGTGCGGGTAGGGGGTTCAAGTAGTGGTGCTGCGAGTGATGTCGTTGTCAGTGGTGGTAAAATCTATTCTCCCTTTGTAATTGCTAATGGTGGTAACTTCTCCGGTAATCTCCAACAAGCGATTAATGCTTTCTTTGCTGCGAACCCTAATAATAGTGCGGCTACCGCGCAAAATTACACGACTTTACCTGTAGCCTATTTTAGCTTTGGGGTAGCTAACCCGGACCGTGCGGCTCATTTGAGAAGTTTTGGGAATAATACCTTTGGTTTTGAAGATCTACCTGCGGGTGTGGGGGTAAGTGACTACGATTTTAATGATGCGGTTTTCTCCTTTGGAGCGATAGCGTAAGCCTATTTGATTCTCTGGGTAGGGATATTACGGGATACAAGGGTACTTTATCTACTAGTAGCTTTGTGACTGTTTAAGCTATGTAGCGGTAATATTGCAAGAGTCAGATACCCGATTTCTCTAAGAAGTCGGGTATCACGTGACTTCGACATAACGATAACTTGTGGAAAACTCACCCCACCTAGGAGTCTCAAACCCTTATTCTCTCTTTGAAAAAATCATAACTCCGTTCGCGTAGCGTCTCCGAAGGAGAAACTCCGAACTCTGAACTCGCGTGGTATCTTGTTGGTAAAAAAGCCGCTTCTCCTTCACAAAGGGGTAAAATAGTAAAATGACAGATGCTACTGTTATTGTCCCCAAAATAACTATCACGAAAATATATGACAACCAACCCACCAATTCTCACTTATACTCTGGAAGAAATATTATCTCGTTTGGATCAAAAAATAGAGAAGCAATTTACCGAAGTTAACCAGAAAATGGATCGGCAATTTGCTGAAGTCAATCAAAAAATGGAGAAGCAATTTGCTGAAGTCAATCAAAAACTAGAAATTATTGATGGTAGACTAAATAAACTGGAAATCGGCCAGGCAGAATTATCAGGGGAAATTAAAACCCTAGATGGAAAACTATCAGGGGAAATTAAAACCCTAGAAGAAAAAGTTATTGGTATTGATAAAAGACTAGATAACCAAGAATTTATTAATCGTGGAGTTCTAGTAGCAGTGATTATCGCCTTAATCAGTGGAGTAGTCAAACTATTCGGTTTCTTCCCCACTGGTAAGATCTGAAAACCTTAATGGAATAAAATAGTCCTCTGGTAGCTTAGTGTAGCTTTTATTACAAAAAGCCAGTAAAAATGTTAGCGACTAGTAACGCACCATTGGTAAAGACTTTGGGTGTAGCATAGCGATCGCTATATAATATAGTAACAGTAAAGCACCATTTTAAATCATTATCCTGTACATCCTTTCATCCTGGATATTCTGATTCAGACCTTAACGGGTGACAAGGCGGCTAAAGAGCTTGTTTCATAAGGGATAGAGCCTGAAAGCCCCGTTGAAAAAAGAGGCGTTTATGAGGCTTGAGATTGATTAAATTCAGAGCTAAATCAGCCCATAATTCCATACCATAAATC
>NZ_JAQMSE010000217.1:0-18624 GCF_028330045.1 Aphanizomenon sp. CS-733/32 | reverse complement strand
CTCTACGGAAACAACATCATTTCCGGTGCAGTAGTTCCTTCCTCTAACGCTATCGGTTTACACTTCTACCCCATTTGGGAAGCTGCTTCCTTAGATGAGTGGTTGTACAACGGTGGTCCTTACCAGTTGGTAGTATTCCACTTCTTGATCGGCGTATTCTGCTACCTCGGTCGTGAATGGGAACTTTCTTACCGCTTAGGTATGCGCCCTTGGATCTGCCTAGCCTTCTCTGCTCCTGTAGCAGCAGCAACCGCAGTATTCTTGATCTACCCCATCGGTCAAGGTTCATTCTCCGACGGTATGCCTTTGGGTATCTCTGGAACATTCAACTTCATGATCGTGTTCCAAGCAGAACACAACATCTTGATGCACCCCTTCCATATGTTAGGTGTAGCTGGTGTCTTCGGTGGTTCTTTGTTCTCCGCAATGCACGGTTCACTCGTTACTTCTTCCTTGGTTAAAGAAACAACCGAGAACGAATCACAAAACTACGGTTACAAATTCGGTCAAGAAGAAGAAACCTACAACATCGTTGCTGCTCACGGTTACTTCGGCCGCTTGATTTTCCAATACGCTTCTTTCAACAACAGCCGTTCTTTACACTTCCTACTCGCTGCCTGGCCTGTAATTGGTATCTGGTTCACCGCTTTGGGTATCAGCACCATGGCGTTCAACTTGAACGGGTTCAACTTCAACCAATCCATCATGGATTCTCAAGGTCGCGTTATCGCTACCTGGGCTGACGTAATCAACCGCGCTAACTTAGGTATGGAAGTAATGCACGAGCGTAACGCTCACAACTTCCCTCTAGACTTGGCTGCTGCTGATGTTGCTCCTGTCGCTTTAAGCGCTCCTGCTATCAACGGTTAATCAGTTTAGTTCGATAAAAAACGCTCTCCAATCATGGGGGGCGTTTTTTTGTGTTCATTTTTCACATTCGCGTTTAGTTACATAATGGCGATAGCGAAACATTGCTTCTAGTTGTGCTTGTACTAACCAACCACTCATAAATTCTATGCCATCACCACCGGGCATGACATAAGTAATATTATCGGTTAATTTAGTTTTGCCATTTTCTTCTGTAAATTCATGACGATGTACCCAGGACTCAAAAAGTCCAGATATCTGTTCATCGGTAAACAGATGATATTTTTCATAGTCTGTGTGCCGCGCTAACCAAGTTAAAGGTAAAATTCCTAGAAAAAGCCGAAATTCTGTAATTGCCCCGGCTGCTAGTCCTCCTTCTCGTCTAACGATTTGTACAGGTTGCCAAGGTGGAGTGAGTATTTGCAGTATGTCTGGTCTTTCGTGGAATTGCCAAACTACTTCAACTGGTGCGTTAATGATTGAGGAATGTTTAAAGTGCAACATGAACAAAAAACCTAAAATTGAGCCTTTAGATTCATTATTGACAATTTTATGAGCAAATAGGCGGAAAAACCAGAGTTGATATCTAAAAATAGTTAAATTCAGTCTAACGAGAGAATCCACTAAAAAGCTGATGCGGCGATAGCCTTCGCGGAGCATCCCGGAGGGAACTAGCACTGATGCAAGCAGTTCGCTAATTGAGGTATAAAAAAATATTTTATCAATTTCTTAGAATTTACCCGTTGATATATCATTTATTGTGCAATAATGGAAGTCGAGAAGTAATTCGGTGGACCTCGTTTGTTTTTAGTATTGATAGGCTTTTTCCCTTTGGTATTTACAGACTTTTCTCCGAAATCTAAATCTCTACACTCTTATGATTTTGGAGAAAATCTATGTCAATTTATGTAGGCAACCTCTCTTATGAAGTTACCCAAGACGGCTTGAGCGAAATTTTTAGGGAGTATGGCACCGTAAAGCGTGTTCAGCTACCTACTGACCGAGAAACTGGTAAAGTTCGCGGTTTCGGTTTCGTGGAAATGGAATCAGATGCAGAAGAAACAAAAGCCATTGAAGCCCTTGATGGTGCTGAATGGATGGGACGTGATTTAAAAGTGAACAAGGCTAAACCAAGAGAGGAACGTAGTTCTTTTGGTGGTGGAAATCGGGGTGGTGGAAACTTCGGCGGTGGAAGCCGTAACCGTTACTAATATCCATAGATTTAAGTTGGATGAATGTCCACCTCGAGGATAATTAGGTTTAACAAAAGCTCAGGATTGAATACCTGGGCTTTTTTTGTGGTAAATTTTCTCCACAGGATCAATATGGCATCAAAAGAGGTATTTTGGCAATAATTATCATAATGGGGTGGCACTTGTCAGGATGATTAGTCATAAAATGTTACGTTAGAAAACTATAACCAAGTAGGTGAACACAATCAAACAAATCTGTGTAAAGAAAAGTAAAATCGCCTAAACCCTGAACTTTGTAATTTTCATGATATTGATAAACAAGAACAAAGGAGTGATTGGGGAAAAAGACCATTAACTGAAGCACAACTAGAATATGCTTATCTTGATTGTATTTATTTGGCTCAAGTATATTTACGATTATTAGAATTAGAGGCTAATTTTCAGGTAGATCCAATTAAGGAAGATTTAAATTTATTGACTGCTAGATATAGAGAAATTGAACAGCAACAAAAAATACTTAAGTCAGAATTTGATCATTTACAAGAACGGGTAAAAAAAGCGATGTTAGTTCAAAATATTGCGGAAACATCCCATTGTAAACTAACAAGTTATGAGCGGAAAACTTTTAAAACTCAGTTTCAGGAATTGGTAAATTTAGTAGAAAACCAAGGTGTTGATTTAGATTTTACCATGACTTTAACTGAAGATATTCGCAAAAATTTGGGGGTAAATCTGGAAAAATTGGCTGTAAATGTTGATAAAAATACTTATTGGAAAATCACTCCTAAAAATCACGAACATGAGGAAGATTAAGAGCAAATACTGAAAAACTCCCTGAACTAATTTTCATCCTACTTCCGAATACTAGTATGAAAATTTTCATGGAAGTGCTAACAAAATTAACAGAATTATCAGCGGAAGTCTAGTAATAATATAAATGTAGATTGCCAGGATTTTATTTTTAATATTTACTAATATGCGGTAATTGGCTGAATCAACTCATTCATTAATTCTCAATAACTTCAGGGAATTTTATAATTTGAATTGAATATTAATCAAAAAGCAGACATATTGCAGAAGTAAGTAATTTAGTGAATGATTTACTCCCAGTAAGATGGCAATTTTTGGTAAATTATGAAATGGCAGTTATTGACACAAAAACAGCGAGGAGTAAACAGGGCATTCACTGTAGCAATGTTTACAATTTTCAGTGGTATTATTTGCGTTTCTTGCAGTAATAATCAAGATGTTTTGGTGACAGAAAGGGGTGCAAGTACCCCCAATCCACTGATAGGGAGAACATCTAAAGCTGGGGAATTTTATGTTCAGGGACAAACTCAACATCTGAAAGGTAATTCCCAAGCGGCTATTGCTGCCTATAGTAAATCAATTAGTCTTAATCCTCAATATGCACCAGCATTTAAAGGTCGGGGATTAGTTTATTTTGATACTGGTAATAAAGAGGGAGCGATCGCGGATTATAATCAGGCATTACGTCTCAATCCCGAGGATGCGGAAGCATATAATAACCGTGCTAATGCTTTTGCTTCTATCGGAGATTATAGAAGAGCGATCGCGGATTATAATCAGGCAATTAGCATTGCCCCAAAATCTGCTGAGGTTTACAATAATCGAGGTAATGCCCGTGCTAACCAAGGTGATAAGAATGGGGCGTTAGAGGACTACACTCAAGCGATTCGCATTGATCAGGAATATGCTGTAGCCTATAATAATCGGGGTAATGCTTATGCTGCAAGAGGAGAACAGCAAAAAGCAATCTCCGATTATAATGAAGCCGTTCGCATTAATCCTAATTTTGGCGTTGCTTTTAACAATCGCGGTAACGCCTATGCTGAAATTGGCGACAAGCGGGGCGCATTAAAAGATCTACAGCGGGCAGCAGCTATTTTTGACAAACAAGGAAATAAGGACTTATATCAACAAGCAATGAAGAATATTGAGGAATTGGGTAAGTAATTTTGTCATCTATTCTTCAATAATTGGGGTGCGTAAATTCTCTACCAAAGCCTGAATTTCCGGGGGTGGTGGTGGTGTAAGTCGAGAAACTGTAAGGGTGACAATAAAGTTAATAATCATCCCTAAAGTGCCAATTCCTTCGGCAGAAACGCCAAAAAACCAAGGTGTCATACCGACAAATTTTACGCCGACAATGTAAATAACTGTAAATATCAAACCTATTAACATTCCGGCAATTGCACCTTGAGAATTGGTGCGTTTATCAAAAATTCCCAGAAATATTACCGGGAAAAAACTTGCAGCCGCTAAACCAAAGGCAAAAGCTACCACTTCACTCACAAATCCTGGTGGATTTACGCCAAAATATCCAGCGAGAACAATGGCGAGACCAACAACAACTCGCCCTACAAATACCCGTTTTTTTTCTGAAGCTTGGGAATCAAAAATGCGATAATAAACATCGTGAGCGACAGAACTGGAAATTACTAATAATAATCCAGATGCAGTGGATAAAGCAGCAGCTAAACCACCAGCCGCAACTAAAGCAATTATCCAAGGAGGTAAATTAGCAACTTCTGGGGTAGAGAGAACAATGATATCTTTATCAATGATGATTTCGTTGGTTTCTTTGTTCGGAGTTAACTGAAAACGGCCATCTTTATTTTTATCTTCAAAAGCTAGAAGTTTGGTTTTTTCCCACTTATTTGCCCAATCTAATTGCTGGACTTCGACAATTGTTTTATTATGCAAAGAAGTAATGAGATTGTAACGAGAAAACATCCCGATTGCGGGGGCTGTGGTGTAGAGAATGGCGATAAATAATAATGCCCAACCAGCAGAAAACCGGGCGGCACGAACACTTTTAACTGTGTAAAACCGGACGATAATGTGGGGTAAACCAGCAGTTCCTACCATCAAGGCAATGGTGATGAAAAGAACATCCAGCATTGATTTGTTGGCAAAAGATTGGGTATATTCTTTAAAGCCTAAGTCAAGTTGAATGAGGTTGAGTTTATCAGCAATATCGCTGGTGGTAAAGGCTAATTGGGGAATAGGATTACCTGTGAGTTGGTAGGCGATCGCAATTGCTGGAATTAAATATGCGAAAATCAATACACAATACTGGGCTACTTGTGTCCAGGTAATGCCTTTCATTCCTCCCAAAACCGCGAAAAAGCCGACAATGATCATGCCAATGATGACACCAGTATTCACGTCTACTTGTAAAAAGCGACTGAAGACAATTCCCACACCCCGCATTTGTCCAGCGACGTAGGTGAGAGAAATAAAAATAGCTGCAACTACTGCCACCAACCGAGCTATATTGGAATAATAGCGATCGCCTACAAAATCAGGGACTGTATATTTACCAAATTTCCGTAAATATGGTGCTAATAATAATGCTAGTAAAACATATCCACCAGTCCAACCCATCAAATAAATAGAACCGTCATATCCCAAAAATGAAATCAACCCGGCCATAGAAATAAAGGAAGCCGCAGACATCCAATCGGCCGCAGTAGCAGCACCATTAGCAATTGCGGGTATTCCCTGACCGGCAATAAAAAAGTCTTTAGTATTTTCTACTCGTGATTGCCAACCAATGTAAATGTAAAGTACAAAAGAGAGGCCAACTAATATAATTGTCCAAAGTTCAACCGACATTGTTTATCCTCACTTCTTATTGTACTTCTGGTCTAATTTATCCATTTGGAAAGCATAAATAAAAATTAATACCACAAAAACCAAAATTGATCCTTGCTGTGCCATCCAAAAACCAAAGGGAACACCAAAAAACCGAATTACATTTAACTGTTGAACCAGCAATATACTAAAAACCACGGAGACTAAAGCCCAAACAATTAAAAGATTTCTAATTAAGTTCGTATTAGCACGCCAATAAGCGCGACGCTGATTCTCGTCCATTTTTCTTTGATGATCATTGCATCACAGATGATATCACCAAGACCGGATAATACTGCATTATTTGAGTAATTTTTTGTAAAGTTTTATATAGTTGATAAGTAGCTATTACTGTGCTGCGTAAGTGAATGAACCATGTTCAATCGTCAAAAAGCTTACCCAATAAAGCCAACTTCAAATTAAAAACCCATTAAAACAGGGAACAATCTCAGGAATGGCATAATATTTCCCTGTTTCTTGATAATTTCAGCTAAACTGCTCTTCAGCGTCCAAATTAAATAACATTTGCAGAGTTTGCATACATCGTCTTCTAGCTTCCACATCTTGCTGGGCGCGTAATTGTACCATCGGATCATGCAAAATCTTATTGACTATTCCCCTTGTTAAAGCCTCAATTACCTCTTGATGCTTTTCGCCAAATTCTGAACCCAAACGAGATAAAGCCTTTTCTAATTCTTGTTCGCGGATAGTTTCTATTTTATTGCGTAAAGAACTAATAGTAGATACGGTTTCTAAACTTCGCCACCAAATATCAAAAGCTTCAACTTCTTCATCTAAAATCTTCTCAGCTTCCTGTGCCATTTGGCGGCGGCTTTCATAATTTTGGGCTACAACTGCTTTTAAATCATCAACATTAAAAGCCTTCACATTCGCCAAATCATTGACATCTGCATCCACGTTCCGGGGGACGGAAATATCAAATATCATCAATTTTTGATTGGGTTCTAACACTGTTTCTAACTTCACCCGATCTAAAATAGGTTCAGTTGAAGATGTGCTAGTAAATACCATGTTACTAGCGGCAATAACTGACATCATTTCTGGCAGCAGATGGATTTGAATAGGTTGTTCTGGGAACAACTTCGCCAACTCTTCCGCCCTACTACGGGAACGATTAACAATACTAATTTGAGTTGCACCTTTAGAAATTAGGTGTTGTACAAGTAACCGGGACATTTTCCCAGCGCCAAGGATAGACACACGATTTATAGATAAATTTTCTACTTTCATCTGTGCCAGTTCCACCGCCGCCGAACTGATAGAAACCGCACCAGTGCCAATACTGGTTTCGGTGCGAACCCGTTTACCCGCTGTTAAAGCTTGTTTAAATAAGCGATTTAAAATGGTTTTGATGCCATTAAATTGTTGTCCCAGTTTGTGGGTATTTTTAACTTGAGCGAGAATTTGACCTTCACCTAAAACTAGACTATCCAACCCAGCCGCAACCCGTAAAATATGGGTGACAGCATCACCATGCAGTAACATAAACAAATGATGTCGCAAAGACATCATGGGGAGTTTGCTATGTTCAGAAAGGAACTGCGTTACCTCGTGGATTCCCTGGGTAGTTTCGCTGCTAACAATATAAATTTCTAAACGATTACAAGTGCTGAGAATAGCAACTTCATCAACATGAGGATAACTGAGAAGTTGAGCGATCGCACTTTCGATTTCAGGTTCAGGAATACTTAATTTTTCTCTAACTTCGACTGGGGCTGTTTTATGGCTTAACCCCACCACTGCAATATTCATTTCTTAAATAGGTAATAGGTAATAGGTAATAGGTAATAGGTAATGGGTAATAGGTGATAGGTAAATAGTTTTTTCTTCACCAATCACCAATCACCAATTACCAATCAGCAGTTGTTAACGCAATTGGATAGTCTTGGGTTCGTCCCATAAGTGAACTGTATCTACAAACCGAGCGGTTTTGGATTGACTAGAAATAACCAAGCTTTGGGTTCTAGCACCACCGTGGAAGAAGCGCACACCATCCATCAAAGTTCCAGGAGTAATACCGCAACCAGCAAATAGCACTGTTTCACCGGAAGCCAATTCATTAGCGTTATAAACTTTGTCTCCGTCAGTAATACCCATTTCATTTAAACGGGCTAGATTACCTTCTCTGCTTTCGCCAATCAAGCCAGTTTGCACAACTTCTGGATCATAGATTAATTGTCCTTGGAAGTGTCCACCTAAGCAGCGTAAAGCCGCAGCAGAAATTACACCTTCGGGTGCAGCACCAATACCCATTAAAGCATGAATATTAGTACCAGAGAAAGCGCAACAGATAGCAGCAGAAACGTCACCATCGCTGATTAGTCTAACTCTTGCGCCAGCGGTGCGGATTTCTTGAATGAGTTCTTTGTGACGGGGACGATCCATCACTACTACTACCAACTCTTCCACAGCCCGGTTTAAGCACTCAGAAAGGATTTTCAGGTTTTCTGTAGCAGACTTATTGATATCAACATGACCTCTAGCGGCTGCTGGGGCTGCGAGTTTCTTCATGTAGAAGTCAGGAGCAGCAAATAAACCGCCCTTTTCAGAAATTGCCAAAACTGCCATTGAGCCATTTTGACCATAAGCAACTAGGTTAGTACCTTCACAAGGGTCAACAGCAATATCAATTTCTACAAGCTCATTAACATTACAGAAATTTGCCGCATCAGGTCTGGTGCAAATACCAACTTCTTCGCCAATGTACAGCATGGGAGCTTCGTCCCGTTCGCCTTCACCGATGACGATGCGACCACGCATATGGATTTTGTTCATCCGTTCGCGCATCGCTTCCACTGCTACTTGGTCAGCAATGTTCTTTTCGCCCTTACCCATCCACTTAGAAGAAGCGATCGCCGCTTGCTCAACTACTTCTATAATCTCTAACCCAAGTGTATTTTCCACGAGTATCCCCTTTAAATTACTTGTCTTAGCGTCGTTTTCTTAGCTATTTCAGTTTTTAAGTTTACCAAAGTGCGGATACATATTAGAAAAAAGTCTGGAATACCAACTATGTTAAGTTTTGCAACTGATGGCAAGGTCAACAACAAGGGGTGAGCGTCTAGAAAAGCGATCGCTAGGGGGACTAGATGAAATCCGTAACGTCTTTAGTCTCCAGAATATTTAAGTAATTTGCGCTAAGTAAGTTATGAATCTCAGATCCCTGACTGCTCCTTCACAAGTCAGGGATCTTTGTTATCCCAATTTTGGATGACGATCTGCTAGATTAACATAAATTAACCTCGGCGAAAATTACTGTTGCAATTGAGTAAATGCGCCTAGCGGGTTAAAATAGTTTTGGTGACAGCCTCTTGTACTGTTCCTTAGGAGGCTTTTATGGCAGCAAATATTAGACAAATAGCCAAGTACTTAGATAATCTTGGTTGGGACTACCGTTTTGATGAAAAAGAAGACCGGATTATTACTGGTGTTGAAGCTGAAAATATCGAAGATTTTCTAATAGTTGTCCAACTGGATGAGGAAGGAAAGTTTTTTCGGCTGTTTGCACCCCAGGTTCTGGCGGAAGTAAAAGATCATCCCCACAAAGATGCTATCCTCCAGACGATGCTGGCTATTTCCTGGGAAACCAAAATGCTGCAATGGGAATATGATCCATCCGATGGTGAAATCCGCGCTATCATCGAATTTCCCCTGGAAGACTCCATGCTCACCGAGAGACAATTTAACCGTTGTCTGAGCGGATTAATTCAAATTGTGGATACCATTGCCCTCCCGCGGTTGCAAGAGGTAATGGAAACAGGAGAAGATCCGGGCAATCTAGACTTAGGAGAAAGATTATTGTTGAGTATTCAAGAACAAGCTCCTGGATTATTAGAACTCCTAGAAAAAGCTATGGAAGCCCGGAAAAAGCGCGGTAGTTTTGCCGATGATTAAGGCGGATAACTACTGAAATCCCTAGACTGCAAACTGATAACCTGATCATATACTGAAATTTTGTAAGGCTGGATTTTTATGACATCCTATGCAACCTCCTCTGCTAAAGCAGAAATGAGTGAACTCCGGCGGTTAAAAAGCTTGTTACCCCCAGAATTGCAAAGTTGGGTAACGGTTGAAGGCACGATAGAGGTTAATCCATCCCTGATTCGTTGCGAAGAGATTGGCAAAGACCAAGTAGAAATTCAAATTGACTTGGTGAAGTGGGATGCTCTCGCAATGGATCAGCGTAATTTGCTGTTTTGGCACGAAGTTGCTCGCATTCAAAATGACACAATTCCCAAAGATGGTTGGGAAATGGCAGCACTAGCTATTGGTTTGGGTGGTGCTGTAGGTGAGTTGTGGGTACAAGATGGATTATTGCTAGTATTGGCTTTAGCACTTTGTGGTGTGTCCGGTTGGCGATTATATCAAAAAAATAATGGTGGTAAACAAATTCAAGAATTGCTGGATGCGGACGAAAAAGCGATCGCTCTAGCAACCCGCTTTGGCTATAGTTTACCTAACGCCTATAAAAGTCTTGGTAGTGCCTTAAAAACTTTGGTGGAAAACACTCCTAGCAAAGGTCAGCGTTCTCGATATGAAGCCAGACTTTCGGCTCTCAAACGAAGTGCCAACAAGGCTAAAACTAAATCGAGGAATGAGGATTCAGGTCTTTGACACTCTCAGGGCTAAAGCCACTGAGATTCTTGGTTCAACGAGTCGCTTATAAGCTATGGTGAAAAATTAATTTCCTAGGTGGAGAGAGGGAACAGGGAACAGGGAACAGGAAAAAAATATGTGTAATTTATTTTTCCTAATTACTTATCTCAGGTCTAAAGACACACTCGCTTTACGCTTACCGGATGCTCTGGTAAAATCTTCACAGCTAGTGGGTTGGGTGTTGCCCACCCCACAAGGACATAGATTCATCCTCTATCTTTTATTTTCCTCTTTCTTGCTCCTGACTCCTGCACGCCATATTAAAACTTTATCAAACTTTATTATTTCGCTCATCAAAAATTTTTAAATAACCCAATCGCTGCAATATTTTATAATTTAGAAAGTCACACATTACAAAAATACCAGAATCCCATCATTCACCTTCGCAACTAATTAAAACTGCCCATTCTAACTTCTTAACAACTGTACTTTGGAAGACAATTATTTTTACAAATACCTCTAATTTAGTGTTAGAGACAAGTTATATAGCTTTTCCCAGTCTAATGAAGTACACACCAACTTATTCACTTTTCCCTGTTCCCTGTTCCTTAAGACAAAAAAACCTTGTACCTCGCTAGTATGGGAATGGCTATATAGCGATATGGACTTTTTGTAAAATACATTGAGGAAATCAAAAATCTCTAGGGGCAGGGTTTTCTCGCTCTTGATTGTATCACATCCGATTTTTTTCCTGGGGGGAAATTTTAAATCCATACCTACGGATTCTAAATAGGTCCGACATATTCACAACAGCAAAAACTTTATAAATCGCTGTGATTGTGAAGCTTTATTGGTGATATTTTCTCTAATCTTTAAAGATCTACAAACTTGTGCTTCATCAGACAGATTAAAGGTAAGGTTAATTGTTTTTCTAAAGCAAAATAACGTTGAGCAAATTAGATTATATATGGCAACTAAAGTCCAGAGTTTTATGAGTAGCCAACCTATATCAGTAGATTTTTCAGTGACTTATTTAGAAGACGCAGCAATCTTGCAAGTTCCAGTGAGATTAACTGTGCTTGAAGCTGTCAATTTTAAACAAACTTGCCAAAACCTAATTCAAGCGGATGTACCACCTGGGCAAATTTTCATTGATTTTCAAAATACTACTTTTATGGACAGTAGTGGTTTAGGTTCTTTGGTTAGTAACTTTAAAAATTCTCAAGAAAAGGGAATTAAAGTCACATTGCGTCATGTGACACCCCAAGTTATGGCCGTTTTAAATCTGACGGGACTAGATCAGGTGTTTCCCATTGAGTCTCTTCACAACCTCAGATTAATCGCAACAGATAATTTAACAGATGCCGGAAAAAATAATTCTCGCAAAGTAGATCCACTTCCCCAAACTCATAACTCCGTATCATCTTGGATGAAACGGGCCATTGATATTGTCGGATCATTAGTGGGATTAGTAATTACATCTGTTTTATTTATTCCCATAGCGATCGCCATTCAAATTGATGATCCCGGTCCGATTTTATTTCGGCAAACCCGTTGCGGCTGGATGGGTAAGCGGTTTGCAATTTGGAAATTTCGCTCTATGTGTGTAGATGCCGAAGCCAGAAAATCCCAAATTAAAAACCAAGCCGAAGGTGCTTTCTTTAAAAACGACAATGATCCCCGAATTACTAAAGTAGGTAAATTTTTACGCCGTACCAGTCTCGATGAACTACCTCAATTTTGGAATGTTCTCAAAGGAGAAATGAGTTTAGTCGGGACTCGACCACCGACACCCGATGAAGTAGAACGCTATGAAGTCCCAGAATGGCAACGTTTTGACGTGAAACCTGGCATGACTGGTGAATGGCAAGTTAACGGTCGCTCTAAAGTTCGGAGTTTTGAAGATGTGATTCGGTTAGATTTACAGTATCAGCAAAATTGGACTTTAGTTTACGATTTAAAGTTAATTTTCAAAACAATCACCATTTTGTTTAATAAAAACAGTGGGGCTGTTTAGATTATCTACTCCTAAACTAAATTCACAAATTTATCTAGGCAATTTACCCAAGTCACCAATCGGCTTGGGCTGATTTTTTTTCAGTTTAATTATATTTGTTGTTGTATGCGATCGCCTACAACAACCTACGTGATTCCTGCGGAGCGCTTCGCTAACGCACTCTCTCAATCCCCAAACAGCGAACTGACAAGTCGGCACCTGCGCGATCGCATCCCTTCAACTTACCAGAATCCTTTTTTTACGAACCACTCCAGACACAGAGAATACAGAGTATTTGCAAATTGTTAAAAAAGTGGTATGATTAATTGGTAAGATAAATAAGTCATACATAATGATGAAAGTCACAATTACTTTAGAAGAAGACATTCTCAGATTTATTGATCAACAAGCAAAAGGTAATCGTAGTGCCTATATTAATGCACTATTAGCAGAACAAAGACGCAAGATTTTAGAAGCAGCAATAATTGCTGCACTCCAAGAAGATGCGAAAGATTTAGAATATCAAAATGAGATTTCTGCTTGGGATAATGTAGCTGGAGATGGTATTAATGCCAGAGGGTAATTTAACTTATAAACGGGGTGAAATTTGCTGGGTAAATCTTGATCCAACGGTGGGAGCAGAAGTACAAAAAATTCGTGCTTGTTTGATAGTTCAAAATGATATTATGAATCAATATGGATTATTAACAATTGTGATGCCATTTCGACCAGGAAGTAAGCAAGCTCCCTATATTGTCAATGTCAAAGCAACAGCAATTAATGGATTAGATAAAGATCGTTTTATTGATATTGCTCAAATTCGTGCTGTTGATTATCGTCGGGTTTTAGGGTTGGTGGGGATTTTAGAAGTTGAATATTGGGAAGAAATTCGTACTGCTTTGGATGTGGTTTTGGGATTTGGGGTTTAAGTTGAGCGAACTGACAAGTCAGCACTTGCGCGATCGCACCCTTCAACTTCTCCAATAGCGATCGCAATGTGATATTATGAATAAGTTTATGATAGAATCAAACATAGTGAAGAACAAATATTTTTTATGTTAAATTTAGAAAGAATTACATTTGATCCGCAAATCATGGCAGGACAAGCTTGTATTCGGGGGATGCGAATACCTGTTTCTTTAGTGGTAAATTTAGTAGCTAATGGAAAACCACTAGAGGAGATTTTAGAAGAATATCCTGATTTAGAAGCTGATGATATTCGTCAATCTTTGCTTTACTCTTGATAAAAATGGCTTAGGTTTATCTATCAATCAAGCTGAAGAAGAAAGCGAAAAACTTAAAAAGATATTTATATTGGAATTGGATACACCACAAATTTTTACTGAGTGGGAATCTCTATCTCTGGTTATTAAATATCAAGTGATGGGAAAACAGGTGCATGATGCACGTTTAGCTGCGGCCATGTTAGCTCATAATATCACACATTTATTGACATTTAATGTTGATGATTTTAAACGGGTTTCGGATATTGTAGTTGTTGATCCACGTAGTGTTGTTTAATTACAAGCGATCGCACCCCTTCAACTCCCAAACAGCGAACTGACAAGTCAGCAATTACGCTATTGCACTCCTCAGATGTCAATTCTAACTTACATAGGAGAGTGACAGGTGAGTTACACTAAAACATATCTTCTTTAAATTGTGATATACTGAATAAATTGAGAGGTTGAGTTAGTATGGAAACGCAAGCAATTCTTAAATCTTTGCCAAAACTCAGTATCAATGAACGCTTGAAAATAGCTGAATTTGCTTTACAATTAGTTAATGAACAACAAAAGTTTTTAACAAAAGAACAGCAAAAACATCAATTAGCATTAGCAGCTATTACAGCTATTGAAGATTATGCAAATGATGGTGAATTAAATGTTTTCTCCGATTTAGATGGAGAAGATTTTTATGACTATCCAGATGAAGATTAAAAGAATTTGTGAAACTTATGTATAGAGGTGAAGTCTGGTTAGTTAATTTAGATCCAACTATAGGTACGGAGATTAGTAAAAAACGTCCTTGTATTATAGTTAATGATAATGCCATTGGCATTTTACCTTTGAAGATAATTGTTCCAGTGACAGATTGGAAAGAACGTTATTCTCTTAGACCTTGGATGGTAAAATTAGAACCAAGTACAGAGAATAGTTTGGCAAAAGTTTCTAGTGTTGATACTTTTCAAATCCGTTCTGTTTCAGAAATACGATTAATTAGAAAATTAGGTCAACTTTCTGAATCACAAATGCAGCTTATTTCTCAAGCATTAGCTGTAGTGTTAAGTCTTTCTCTGTCAACTTGAGATCGCATCCCCTCAACTCCCAAACAGATATAATTATATGAATTTGTGATATTCTAGAATATAGAATCAACAAAGTTAAATCAATATAATAAAATATTGATAATGGTTTTGCGGTTAATTTGGTAGTTAATGGAAAACCTTACCTGTAAAAATCAATCAAATCAGGAGAAGATTATGATCCATCAATCTGTTACTAAAGGTAGTAATCTTTATGCACAAGATCATAACTTGTGGTTAGAAAAAACTGCTTATTTATTAAAAAGTAAAAGTTTTTCAGAATTAGAATTAGAAAATTTAATTGAAGAAATTGAAAGTATGGGAAGAAGTGAGAAAAATTCTTTAAGAAGTAATCTTAGAGTGCTAATTATGCACCTTCTTAAATACAAATTCCAACCCCAAAACCGCTCTAATAGCTGGCTATATACAATCTATGAACATCGTCAAAGATTGCAAGAAGCATTTTTAGATAGTCCTAGTTTAAAAAGCTATTATATCGAAGTCTTTGATAATTGTTACCAACACGCTCGCAAAGAAGCAGCGATTGAAACTGGACTTCCTCTGTCTATTTTTCCTCAAGAGTGTCCTTTTTCTGTTGATGAAATATTAGATGCTGATTTCTTCCCTGTTTAATTATATTTGTTATTGTTTAATTATATTTGTTATTGTGTGCGATCGCACTCCCTCAACTCCCCAAAAGCGGCAATATATTTTATATCGTAATTTAATTAATCTCACAGAACCAAACTATACGATTTATTTGGCTATTAAAGAAAGTACATACGAAAACTTTTTCACTAGGGATTCAATTAAAGAAATTGTCCAATTAAATCAAATTTTGATAATTGTGGTTAATGTTGAAAAAGAGGAGATATTACAATGGATAAACTAGAACAATATCAAATAGCAATTAAACAAGTTCTTACGGAATATCATAATTGGGTTTCTGGTGCAGCAAATTTAACTGATGAAAGTTGTTTGATTTTTGATGATAATCATCATCACTATATTTGGTGTTTTTTGGGTTGGGACGGCAAAAAAAGAACAAATAATATCCAAGTTAATATCAGAATTAAAAATGATAAAATTTGGATAGAAGAAGATTGGACAGAAGAAGGAATAGCTAATGAGTTAATGAAGTTAGGTATTTCTAATTTTGATATTGTTTTAGCATTTTATCCTCCTGAAGAAAGGAAATATACTGCATTTGCTACTGCTTAAATATTATAGCGATTCCTAGATCGCGCTTCGCTATCGCACCCACATCCCTACAAAACATTTGACAAAAATTGACAATATTTGCCATAATTAAAGAATCAGAAATATAAAGACTTATTAGCTATGACTACAGTAAATATTTCTCTTCCCGATTCCATGCGGGACTTTATCAATGAACAGGTTGCAAAGTGTGGCTACAGTACCACAAGCGAATATATTCGACATTTGATTCGTCAAGATTTAGAAAAAGTGGCACAAGCACGACTAGAAACATTGCTATTAGAAGGCTTAGATAGTGGTGAAGCGATTGAAATTACGGATGAGTGGTGGCAACAAAAACGCACTCAGCTTCTAGAGAGACTCCGCAAGTAATAGCAATGACTAGACGAATTGTAATTAGACCAAAGGCTAGTGTTGACCTTGATGAACAGTTTGCTTATATTGCTGACAGTAATTTTGATGCAGCATTGAGTTTTTTTGATGCTATGAGGCAGACTTTTTCACAATTAGCACGACTACCTGGTATTGGTAGTGTTTATAATGTTAAAAATCCGCGTTTAGTTGGTTTGCGGAAGTGGGGAGTTAGAGGATTTGAAAAGCATCTAATTTTTTATTTAGAAGGGGATGAGTATATTGAAATTGTTCGGTTAATTCATTCTGCACGGGATATTTCACAGATTTTAGCAGAAGAAGAATAGCTATAGTCATCAGCTATGCGATTCCTAGGTCGCGCTTCGCTATCGCACCCCCTCTACTTCCCAAAAAGCGATTCCTAGGTCGCGCTTACGCTATCGCACTCCTCAACTTCCCAAAAAGCGATCGCACCCCCTCAATTTCCCTAAACAGCGAACTGCTTGCAGCAGCGCTTCGCTATCGTACCCCCTCCAACTTCCCAAATAGCGATTCCTTTAGTGAGCTACGCTAACGCCTGAGTATATGATATTATAGAATATGAGTAAATTTTCAATATCTAATGACAATATACTTATGAATAATCAACAATCCATTACAGAAATATCCCCAACTACTCCTAGTTATAATCTATTATTAGAAATCGCCCAAATTCCAGAAGAATATATACCGGAATTTCTGCAAATAGTTCGGTTATTTCGTGAGAATGTTATAAAGAAACCAACATCCATAGATGATAAAAATATTGAAATAGCAAAAAATCATCAATTATCCTGGCAAGAATTTATTAATAAAACCGCAGGAAGTTGTGCTGATGATCCAATTATTCTGGATGATTTAGGAATTGATGATAGCTTAGATGATAGATTACAAGAAATGATTAATAGTTAAGAATACAAACTGATGAAATATTTATTAGATACCAATGTTTGTATTCAATATCTTAATCAAAGATCAGAAAAGATTATTCAGCGTCTTCAAGATTTATCCGATATAGATATAGTCGTTTGTTCTATTGTCAAAGCTGAGTTATTTTATGGTGCAATGAGAACTCATAATCCTGCAAAAACTCTGCAAAAGCAGCAGGAATTTTTGGGGAGGTTTGTTTCTTTGTATTTTGATGGTCAATGTGCTTTAGTTTATGCCGAAATTCGTAGTAAATTGGCTGCTAAAGGTACTCCTATCGGTAATAATGATTCACATATTGCTGCTATTACAATGGCTAATAATTTAACTTTAATTACTCACAATACTAGAGAATTTAGTAGAATTGATAATTTAAAGTTAGAAGATTGGGAAATTTAGTAAATACCGCTTACTAAGTCGCGCTTCGCTATCGCACCCCTTCAACTTCCCAACATCCTTTTTTAACGAACCACTCCAGACACAGAGAACACAGAGAAAGAGCGATACCTTCGGTCAGCTTCGCTATCGCATCCCTTCAACTCCCCAAAAGCGATTATTCATCTTTATTAAACTGGTACGTCTGACTCCCCCTGCGGTAAAATGTCCTTAGTTCAAGGAACTGGCTATGAAAATAAAAGCAATTATTTGGGAAGAAGACGGTGTATGGTGTGGTTCTGTACCAGCTTTACCAGGATGTCATACCTGGGGTGAAAGTTACGAACATTTATTAGAAATGTTGAAAGATGCTGTTCAAGGTTGGTTAGAAGTTGCTAGTCAGCAAGAAGAAGTTGAACCACAAAAACAGTTAATTGAGTTATCTTTATGACTACAGCATTTATTCTTAGTGATTATGTTGAGGGAGCAGTTTCTCAAGCCATATATGACAAGTTGGAAGATGGTACATTTTTCGGTAAAATTCCTGTTTGTCAAGGTGTTGTTGCTTTTGGTGCTAGTTTACGTGAGTGCCAAAATGAATTACGCTCGACTTTAGAAGATTGGATTTTACTAGGTTTAAAACTTGGACATAGCTTACCAGTAATTGATAATATTAATCTTAATCAGGAGCCGATTCTTGAGCCGTTGGATACCGTGTAAACGTCGAGACTTTATTAGCAAGTTAAGAAGGTTAGGTTTTGAGGGTGCTTTTTCTGGTACAAGACACCAATTTATGGTTTATGCTCAAAATCGTCTCACTATTCCTTCTAATGATGAGTATTCTATCCCACATTCCGCACCCCAAAATATTACAGGGGGAAATTACGGAGATGAAAATCGAAGGGAGCATCAAAACAAACAGACAAAGTGAAAAAGGGCATTTGAGAAACAGTAAATCACCAAAAATGTCATCAAAATCTATTCTCAATAAGAAGCAATAAGAATGCACACCACCTGGAGAGGTCAATAGATAAGCGAAAGAAGATATTCAAGAAACAATTATAATTTAGACTAAT
>NZ_JAQMSE010000014.1:0-17602 GCF_028330045.1 Aphanizomenon sp. CS-733/32 | reverse complement strand
TTTTCCTATTTTTAGATTTGGATGATTAGAAAATATTATATTTACTCAAATTACTTCATATAATTAATTATGTTTTCACTTACAAGCATTGCTAATTGATTCTTGGTCTGGCTTAAATACGACTTTTTCAGCAAGCCCTAAATATATTATTCAATCACAGATTTTATTGTTTATTTCAAAAAGTTCAAAACCATACTCTTCTAAAAAATCTTTCGCAAATGCTATCCAGCTTGAATTAAATCTTGGGTAAAATTCAGGAGTACAAACATAAGCTTCTAAATTTAAATCCGCGTAATTTCCATTTAATTTCTTATCAAATAAATCAATAGTATTAGTTAATTGTCTAATAGCTTTATCGCGGTTTGCATCTACTTTTCTTAAACTCGTTGCATTTAATTTGAACTCTACAAAACAAAAATTATTTTCATCAAAAAATACAAAATCGCAATGGGAATCACCAAATCCTAAAAGTCCTTTTTTGCCGTCAATAGGAATAAAACCAACCATTTTAGCATTGATTACATTAAATAGTTTAGTGATATCAAAACCATTTTCCACCGTGTCAACACCATTTAGTTTAATAGTAAATGTGTCATCATCTGAATTTATATTGATAATAATAAAAGACTGTCCTTGATAGTCTATGATTGAAAATTCTGATCTCATTTCAATTTCTAGAACATCGGAAAAATTATCAAAAGCAGTTGATAGAAGTTCTTTAATATCCTCAAATTTGCTCATTTTCTTTTGAAAGTTTTAGCGTGAATACTATACAAAGCTTGAAAATCACCACCCAAAATTTCGGAAACTGTATCTAAATAATTTTGTTGAATAGTACCTTTTTCTTGATTAAAGATAGGTTCACAATAATTACTATCCATTGCTCCTACGTCGCCACGCAAGCTATCACCAACGGATTGATTTCCCAAAGAATAAGCAGAAAAATCTTTAGCACTTAACCAAGAATCTTGGGGAATTATTTGTGCTACTTCTGATTCTGTTGACGGATTTTTTTCAACTACTCTATTCGCGAAGAGTAAATTATTAAAAACTGTGAGAACATAGGGACTATGGGTTGTTATAATTAGTTGGTTGTCATCATTTTGATTTATCATTAAAGCTAATAACTCAATCAATTGCTTTTGAGCAATAGGGAATAAATGAGCTTCTGGTTCTTCCAAAATTCTTAATACTTTTGTATTATCAAGAATATTTAGAAAGATATCTTGTAAAATTCTTATAGATTCTTGTTGTCCTGATGAAGTATTAGAAAGCTTAACATATTCTTCTGTTTCCTTGTTAAATACTATTTTCTCTCCCCAATTATCAATTCTGTATTCACCTTTGAGTATTTCATCTATTCGTTTTTTGATATCATATAATTTTTGTTTGAGATTTTCATCATCTTCATAACTTTCAATTACCCCTTCAAAATTACCATTGCCAATTTTTTTAAATTTACCTTTAATTATATCAACTTTTTCCATAAATTTTAGCATTAATGTTTCATCTATTGTTTGTTGCTTACCTGCAAATTTCTTCTTGCTATTTTTCTCTAAACGACTGCTAACATCTGCAAACAATAATTTTTCAAATAAGTCAGAATAACTTACTGTTGCATTCCTACCAGCGATTACAAATAATGAATCTTCATGATACATTTGAAATGATTCATTCAATAGTTTAGAAAGCCTTTGAGCGTATTTAATTTTATTTTGCTCATAAGTCAATTGTTCATAAATATCATTTGTATTTAAACTCTGCTGAAAAAGTTTTTTAATTGCAGTTGCGGAAGTTCTAAAATTCTCATTTAATAAATTATCACTAAATCGAGAATCTAGTCTTTTCTTATCATTAAGACTTAATTTTAGATATTTGTCATTCTCTGCACTATAATAAAATTTTATTTCAAAATTAGGTAAGTGCAATGTAGAACCAAAAAAATCATAAAACTTTTCTCTTATTGGAAATATAAGATCAGAAGTAATATCAAAATAATCCTTCTGCGTATCCTGATATATTTGGCTAAATAAATCATCCCTTAGTGATTTAAAAAAATAAATCAATTTAGCAATAGTGCTTTTACCACTAGCTTGTTCACCAATCAAAACTAATATTTTCTTGACTTCAATTTCTGCATATTGAATTGGACCAAAATTTTCGATGATTATTTTTTGCATAGGTAAATGTGATTTTTTTATGATTAGACAATAATAGGAATACTTTTTGGGAAGTTATACCTCCCATAATATTTCATATTACAGAAGTAGTGTTTCCTGTGTAGATGCGCTTCTTACCTTTCTCATTACAGCAATTTTAATTTACTTGTACCACACTCTTGTTTTTATATTACTTTCTTCCTTTGCGACTTTGCGCCTTGGCGTGAGACTTTAAAATGTGGTTTATTTACCTAAAAATCACTGTAATGTTGAGATTACCATTGAAAATTCCCCCAATATTAACAACTAAAAATTGCTTTAGCTGCTGTACAATCAAGTTGAATTTGGTTTTTCAGCGCTTCTAAGGAAGGAAATTTCTGTTCAGGACGCAAAAATTTTACTAGCTGTATCTCCAAAATTTTCCCGTATAAATCACCAGACCAATTGAATAAATGTACTTCTACACGAGTATCTATACCGTTAATTGTGGGACGGTTGCCGATATTCATAACTCCAAAATGCTGAGTGGGAGATTTATCTGGAGTTTCGTTATGGATAATTGCCTCAATAGCGTAAACACCATGACGGGGTAAAAATTTGTCTTTTGGTAGTTGAATGTTGGCGGTAGGAAAACCAATAGTTCTCCCTAATTTTTGACCTGTTACTACTTCACCTGTGAGAGTATAAGGTCTTCCCAAAAGCCGATTTGCTTTGGGAATATCACCTGCTTCCAAACTTTCGCGGATTAATGAGGTACTGATGCGAGCATCATCTGTTGCTGGCAAAATATCTGTATCAGTTTTTATAGGAACTATTGTTACGGGTATGTTGTATTTCGCGGCGATCGCTTGCAAATCTTGAGCAGTACCCATGCGCTTTTTACCGAAACAAAAGTCTTGTCCGACGCTAATTTGTTGACATTGCAGTTGTTGAACCAGGATTTTATCTACAAATTCTTCGGGAGAAAGGGCAGATAGTTCTCTATCGAAGGGTAATAATACCAATTGTTCTACCCCAAGCGATCGCAATTGTGCAACTTTTTCATCTAGTGGTGTTAACAAATCACGGGGAAGTCCAGTAAAAAACTCTTGGGGATGGGGATCAAATGTAACAACTGTTGAGTAGGGGCGGACTGAATTTTCTTGACTCCATACTGACTGCAATACTGGCTGAATCACTCTTTGATGACCAAGATGAACACCATCAAATTTGCCAAGAGCAACAGCAGTCGGTGTCAGCAGTTCTTCTGTTGAAGAAGCAACCCATACAGAACACCCATTTTGAGACAAATTTAACACTTGGATTCTGGGATTTTAGGTTTGTTGTCGCTATCAGCGTTGAGGCTCTCACGCTTTAGATATCTAATCACCAATTTAATCTAAAATCGAGTTACTATGGAACATTGGTATTGATTTGCGAAGCAAAGGTTATAAGCTATGGTGAAAAATTAATTTCCTACGTGGAGAGAGGGAACGGGGAACAGGGAACAGGAAAAAAATATGTGTAATTTATTTTTCCTAATTACTTATAAATTTCGTTGAACTCACGTTTACCTGAAAGGAATTTTCAGTGTACCAGCAATAATCTATCCTGATTCTCGAGAAATAGGTTCACCATTAGCATTTAATAACACTCCTCGCAAGAAAACAGTAGCATCTATTCCCACTTGCACTAATGTACCACTGTTATAACTTGGCAAAACTTTGATGAGGCGATCGCCTAAATCCATTCCCATAGGTAAGTTAGGTGCATCAATGATCACATTAGAAATATTATTTAGATTAAATGCCAGCAAAGTGCTATCATTAAAATTAGGTAGTAGATCAACACTAACAAATAAGTCCTTATGGCAACAATTACTATTCGCAATATATCTGATGAGTTGGTGGAGCGCATTAAATACTTAGCAGGACAAAAGGGAGTTTCTATGGAGCAAGAAGTCCGCGATTTGTTGCAAAAACGCTATGGACAAAGAGATGAAGTGATTGCTCGTATTCGTCAACGGGTGGAGATATTACCGATGGAAACAGAAAGTCGGATACAGTCTTGGAAATCAGAAGGACGACCCTGATGGTAATTGATACTATGGTGTTGGCCTATGCTCTATTACACGTAGAGGATAAATATGAACAAGCGATCGCTACGTTAGAATCTGTAGACCAGATTATTGTGCCTGATTCGTTGTTTGCCGAGTTGGGGAATGTAATTTGGCAATGGATACAATTTCGACAATTACCGTTGCCAATAGGTTTAGATGCCATGCAAGATGCAGAGGCATTGGTTGATGTAATGATTTCTAGTTCTCAAATTCGGGATGTTGCTCTAAAACTAGCAGTTGAAGCAAGTCATTCGTTCTACGATACGTTATTTGTGGCAGCAGCGATTCAATATAATACTCAGCTAATTACACATGATCGGAAACTGGCGGCTAAGTTTGGCGATTATGTTCTCCTACTGGCATAGGTTAGAATCAGATAATGAAGTACACACCAATTTCTTCTCTGTACCCTAATCCTTGCTGTTCCCTAAAACGAAAAAACTTTGTACCTCACTAGCATGAGAATGGCTATAAGTAGCAAACTACTTGCAGCTTCGCTATCGCGCAAAAATCATCAAAAAATCAATTTCCTTAAGTCCTAATTTAGTATCTGCCTATCTACAAAGGTTTTTGGTTAGGTATACCAACCCCACGGGGAAAACTAATTGGTGTGCTGGCTACTTTTCGCAAATAAAGACAATGACGAATACTATTACTCAAGGGAGTGGAAAATTCCTCAATTAATTCAATGACTCCACCTAATTGCTCAACAGCAGCTTCTAAACTTTCATTTTCTGCTTGAGTCCAAGTACCGCGATAAATTAGCGCCAAACCGCCTTTTCTCACCAAAGGTAAGGAATACTCCGCACAAGCAGAAACATTACTCACAGCCCGGATTACAGATAGATCATACTGTTGTCTGTGTTGAATTTGTTGACCAATTTCTTCCACTCTACCCAGTAAAGTTTTAGCATTATTCACAGCTAGTGCTGATAAAACTGTCTCAATAAAAGTAATTTTCTTACCCGTAGAATCCAAAAGTGTAACTTGAGAATTAGGAAAAATTAGAGAAATGGGGATACCAGGAAACCCCGCACCCGTACCAATATCAATTATCCGCTTACCCTGTTCAATCCCAGGAATAAATACCTGTTTAGGTGCAATTCCCCGTAAAGAATCCCAAAGATGTTTTTCCCAAAATTCATCAGGTTCAGTAATGCGAGTTAAATTCAGTTGACGATTTCCAGCAATAATTAATTGATAAAGCTGTTGAAATTGCTCTGCTTGATCAGTTGTTGGTTGCCAATTCAGAGTTTTTTGCCATATTTCCGCCATTTCTGGCAAATTAGCGATCGCTAAAGATTCTAAATCCATTGGTGAAAATTAATTTTTTTAAGCTATTTTGGCGTTACTGATTAAGGGTATGAATTCATCCTTCCTTATCTGTGTTCATCTGCGTTCATCTGCGTTCAATTACTCTTAAAATTAATTTAGTCTCAAGCAGATTTTACCTCTTCTCCCTGACTCCTGACTCCTGATCTTAAAACCCCATGATCTAATGTCCAACAATAATCAGCTATTGGTAACATATCACCTGCATCGTGTGTTACAACTAACAATGTCCAATCTTTTTTGAGTTTGGCTAGTAAATTGATCAGCTGGCGACGCATTGACCAGTCCAAACCCGCTGTAGGCTCATCTAATAATAATAAATTTGGTTGACGAATTAATTGTACCGCTAAAGCTAAACGTCGCTGTTGTCCACCGCTTAAAGCATGAGGTGCTGCGGACAAGGATAAATGATCTAATCCAACTTCAGTTAATGCTTGTTTAACCTGTTCTGTTCCCAGTTCGGGATGTCCTAAGCGTAATTCTTCTAAAATTGTCCCCCCGCAGAAATGGCGTTCTGGAAATTGAAATACTAAACCTGCTAATTGTTGTAATTGTTCGGCTATGAGTCCCTGTTCTCGCCAAAAAACCCCACCAGCAGTAGGGTTAGCCAATCCAGATAAAATTTCTAATAAGGTGCTTTTACCCGAACCGCTAGGCCCAATAATTAAACCTAGTTTCTGGGGTGGTAATTCTAAATTTATAGCTTGGAGGATGGCTTTTGGACAGGCTGTGGGGTGATAAGTTAGATTTCTAAGATAGAGCATTTGTGTAAATTACCGAGTTATGAAAATTTTTGGCGGAAATAGACTAATTTAAATTCACTATTTTGGCATTTTAGGTAATAGATACAACAATTTCAACCGTAATTATTCGGGAAGGCTATTATGTTTAAACAGTTTTTAATTGCTCAATTAAGGATATTCTGGCGATCGCCTACTTTTTTAAAAGTAACTGTGGCGACTTCTATCATTTTCCATATCTTGGTAAATCCTTCCTTTGCAGGTGATCCCTTTCGGGGTCAAGAATCGCCTAAAATTGGCGATCGCACAGAAGCCGCTTTTAATGCTATTTTTCAACAAGGAAATTACTCCCTCGCCAAAGATGCTTTACAAAAAGCCGCCTCTAGCGAACCCAATGAACCTCTAGTTTACGCCATTCAGGCTTCTTTAGCATATCAAAATCAAGATAGCGCTAGTTTAGAAAAATACAGCAGCAAAACTCTAGAAACTGGACAAAATCTGATCGCCAGTGATCCGTTACGTGGTAACTTATATACTGCTGTCGGTCATTTTTTGACAGGTGCAGTAATTTTAAATCGAGAAGGAACTGTAAATGGTGTCCCCCAAGCTTTGAGTCGGTTGCGGAAAGTCTATACATATCTTGACAGAGCCGAAGATATTTCTGCTAATGATCCAGAGTTAAACTTAATTCGCGGCTATATGGATTTAATGTTAGCTGTGAATTTACCTTTTACTAGTCCAGATCAAGTAATTGAAAGATTGGAAAAAAATGCTGCTCCTAATTATTTAGTAAATAGAGGTATTGCTTTAGCTTATCGAGATTTAAAACAATACTCCCAAGCTTTAGATTATGTCAACCGCGCCTTAAAAACAACTGCTGACAACCCAGAAATTTACTATCTTAAAGCCCAAATTCTCCATGAAAAGGGGAAAGCGGAAAAAAGTCAGGATTTAATTAAGGAAGCAATAACTAATTTTGATAAAGCATTAACCAAAAAATCCCAACTTCCTACTAATTTAGTCAAACAAATTGAACATGAACGCAATCAGGCTGTTAGTAGTCAAAGAATAGGCAAGAGGCAAGAGGCAAGAGGCAATAGGCAATAGGCAAGAGGAATAATTACCAACTACCAATTACCAATTACCCATTACCCATTACCAATTACCAATTACCAATTACCCATTACCAATTACCAATTACCAATTACCAATTACCCATTACCCATTACCCATTACCCATTACCCATTACCCATTACCCATTACCAGTTACAAAAATGCAAATTCAATTCCGCGAGTTTAATCCTTTTGATGTTTGGATTTGGTTTAAGTTCAGCAATGTTCCCTCCCAACGGGAAAAACAATATGTAGAAGAAGTCTTCAATTCCTGGTTTTATCTAGGTAAATTAGGGGGATTTAATGCGGAAAATCTGCAAATCCAAGACGCAGGATTTGATATCAGCTACATGGACTATGATGCAAAAGGCTATGATAAAAGCTTACTAGCTTTGATGCACAACATGGGTGAATTTGAATACGAAGGAGAATGGGGGCGTTGCTGGTTTGATTTAGGTACAAGTGATGCGATCGCCTTAGATATTCTCATCAACGCCCTCACTCAACTAACTCAAGAATATGTCACTATTCAAGAACTATACATTGGTGGCGAAAATTCAGATTGGTCTATAGAAGATAATGAAAGTCGTCCCTCTTCCATTTACGATAATTAATTGTAGTTATGAATAAAGAAGGTCAAATTCGGGTGATTGTTTTAGCACTCATTCGAGATGGTAATAGAATCTTTGTTTCTGAAGGATTCGATCCTAAAAAACAATCAACATTCTATCGGGCTTTAGGAGGTGGCGTAGAATTTGGCGAAACTAGCCGCATCGCCTTAGCTAGAGAATTTCAAGAAGAAATTCAAGCCGAATTAACAAATATTCGCTATTTAAGTTGTATCGAAAACTTATTTACTTTTAACGGTAGACAAGGACATGAAATCATTCAACTCTATGAATGCGACTTTGCTGATTCCCAGTTTTATCAAATCGAAAGTTTAACTTTTGCAGAAACACCAGAACGTCAACATCGCGCATTGTGGGTAGATATTTCTCGGTTTAAATCTGGTGAATTACGATTAGTTCCCGAAGTCTTTTTTGATTATCTATAAACTTAGATCCCCGACTTCTTTTTCTATCCTGTCAGTAAATAATCAATTAAGTTAAGAAGTCGGGGATCTTAATCACTCAAGATTGCTATATTAAAACTAAAGGTAAATACAGGAAGTTAATTATGACTCTACAATTAGCAAAACCACGCCTTAACACCTTTCGTCTCAATGTTTCTCAATACCATCAAATGAGCGAAGCCGGTATTTTTTCAGAAAATGATAAAGTAGAACTAATTAATGGAGAAATTATAGAAATGTCACCAATTGGTAGAAGACACACAGCTTGTGTAAATCGTTTAAATTCAGTTTTTTCGCAATTACTGGGTAAAAAAGTCATAATTGCTGTACAAAATCCGATTACCCTAAATAACTTATCTGAACCCCAACCAGATATCGCACTACTGAAACCTCGTGCAGATTTTTATGAATCTGGACACCCTCAACCCCAGGATGTATTTCTCTTAATTGAAGTTGCAGATAGCAGTCTGGAATATGATAGAGACGTGAAAATTCCTCTCTATGCTAGTAGTGGTATTACTGAAGTTTGGTTAGTTGATATTTATGAACAAGTGATTATTTTTTATCGCTACCCTAGCGAAAATGGGTATAGCGACATTCAAAAACTCAGTCGAGGAGAAAAAATGTCAATTCAAGCATTCCCCGAAATTAATTTAGTTGTAGATGATATTTTGGGATCAATAATTTCCTAGCAAACCTCTCAATAATATCCAATCCATCTCTTCAGATATTAGTTATTGAGATTGCAGAAATACTAATCAAAGCAATAATGTTTTTTTACGTCCCTGGTAATTTCCCATGTACAAGACATCCCAGCGGGAAAAGTTACTAGGTCTCCCTTACCCATTTGTACCGCTTGTCCTCCATCAGGAGTGACAACAACATTACCTGCTAAAAAGTAGCAAGTTTCTTGATCATCGTAAGTCCAAGAAAATTTAGATATTTCCTTTTCCCAAATTGGCCAGTTGAATACATCTAACTCATTAAGATGTGCAAGATTTGGTTGATGTACGACTTTAATTTCCATGAGTTGTATTTAACAATAAGATTGGATATCTTCTCCACACTTATCTACTAAATAACATAATGCACGAAAACGCAAGCCGACAAACTGATCATAGAGGGGGTTGAATTTGCATAAAGGTGGAATATGGGCGATTTTTCGACCAAAAACCACGATATCACGCTCAAAGGGACATTGGGCAGGAATTAATTTAGCAATTAATCTAGCAACTCGAGGATTATCAATTTCAATTTCGTCGAACCATTGACGGATTTTTTGCAATAAATCAAACTTATTTTTAACTGAATGGGTTTCTTTGATAGGGTTGACAAAACTAGAGATAACCATTGGTTGACTATTTGTTTTTAGCATGATGGTAAGTCCTATGTAGATGAGATTGATAAAATTTTGCCAATGTGGCAATTTGCACAACAAATTGTCTGGGAAATTTTCACTGAACTTAAAGAACGGTAAAGTAGTTGAACTAATTTTTATTTAAACTGGCTTTGTGTGGAAGAACTGTTCAGTTGAATACAAAATAACAAAGAAAATATAAAAATGGTATAGCCTTAGCCTATGGATTTCTGATATTGAATATATTAATTTTATATATATAATCTCTATGAATGGTAATAAAACGGCACAGTAATTCCAGGGAGAATTGCTGGAAAGACTGATGTATCTAGCTTTCTCCTCTAGCTGAACTGCATAATCATGAGGAGATGATGACATTAATTTTAGGTGATAGAAGATCGAGAAGAAAGTTGTGGAGGTTACTTTCTCGTGGGGAATAGGGAATAGGGAATAGGGAATTTTCTTCTTCTTTCTTCTTTCCCCTGAACTCCTGACTCCTGACTCCCCCTACCGCTGACAGTTTTGTAAAATATAACTACAGAACTCGCAGAAACCTTCTCCTTCGGATGCTGTAGTTATATAAGTAGGTTTATGTTGTAACTGATTTTCATAACCGCGTATATTTGCTACACCTACGGAAATAGGAAAATAACGCTGGTTAAATAAACTTTCATCATTGGGACTGTCACCAACAGTGATCACCTGTTCGGGGAAGTAGGTAGGAAAATATTGACGTAGAACTTTTAATAAACCGGCAGCTTTATTTTGTCCTGGGGGTTGAATATGACACTGAACGTTGCTGTAAGTAAATCCCCAACCCATCTGTTGACAAAGATTACCTATTTTTTGTAGTTCCTCGGTTGTCAGTGAGGTAAGATCAAAAGTCCAGTCTGTGACTCGAAATAAATTATCAGCGGATTCTTGAATTTGTGGAAAATAAGTTTGTAAGTTAACAAAAGCCTCGGCTAAATCTTGACGATGGTTAACTAGGTCAGGAATATGGGTGAGTGTAACTGGATCAGAATTGTCTGATGGATAAAATAAACCACCATTTTCAGCTATCGCACCAGCTATAGGCATTAAACTACTGATAGCGCTTACCCATCCAGCAGACCTTCCAGTAACAATTAAGACCGGAATTTTAGCTGCGGATAGCTGCTCTAAAGTATTTAGTAATTGAGGCGTAAATTTGCCATGTTTAGTGATTGTTCCATCCATATCTGTTGCCAATAGGTGAATATGATATGAATGCGCGGATGTTATATCAGACAACTGCTGTATATTGATAAGATGCTGATCCAAGTCACTAATAGGTTTGTACATATGATATTACCAAGAAAAGCTAGAAAATATTTATACTACGGCGAACTACTCAGTAAGATTTGGGCATTATAAACATCGGGAGTTAATAATTTCAGGTTGTCAATTATGGTTAGTACGATTTTTCTGGCTCAATCTTCTGGATCTAAGACGACACAAACGAGTAAAGTCTTACCTGTTATCCAGAAGTCTCACAGTTTACCTCTACCATTGCTGCTGTTTGCGGGTGGAGGAATGGTCTTAGTTCTGGTTGCTGTCATTGTCTATGCCAGAATCATAGTGCAAAGGGGTGAGAAAAAACTCAAATTTGAACAATTCCGCACGCGAGAATTAGAGAAAAAGTTGAAGTTGGCTTTGGAAACTATTCGCAAAATGGAAACGAATCCAGATTTAGTTCACTCACGAGAATTTAACCTAGATTATCTGCGGATGCGAATGTCAGAGGAAGTATTCCATTTTGCTCTAGTGAATCAAATTAAAGTCAAAGTTAAAGATAAGATCTCTTTATCACTGCGTCCTAACCAAGCTAATATAGGGTCTGTGGGGATTTCTAGTAGTACAGGTAGGCAAGTAGATGAAACGTTTGATATCGAGTATGAAACTGGTGTAGCACCCAACATTGTCAAGCGGGTGCTGTTTCGAGCGCAAATTCGGTTAATGAAGTTACCAACTCAAGCTACTTCTTCTACCATTAGTCAAATTATTGATTGTATAGAAACATACCTTAGTCCCAGAGAAGATGACGATACTTGGCAACCTACTATTCAAGGTCGGATTGTTTATATACACTGGGATCAAAAGGCTAAACCGACTCCGTTGCTGGTACTAGAACAGTCAAATGAGGGGGTAAATGTGACATTTAGAACTAGCCGTCAAACTCCTCCGACGAGACAATAGTTAGGAGTTATGCTTAGAAGGAATATTTTGAGCATCACGAGTAAGAAGACCATCTTCCATTTCCACAATGCGATCGGCAATATCTAAGATCCGGTTGTCGTGAGTTACTAATAGGATGGCGGTTCCCTGTTCTTTGGCTAGACGCTGCATGATTTCTACTACATCACGTCCTGATTGTTTGTCTAATGCGGCTGTTGGTTCATCGGCTAAGACTAGGGGAGGATGATTGACTAAGGCGCGAGCGATCGCTATTCTTTGTTTTTGTCCACCAGATAAATTATCTGGATAGTAGTTAACCCGTTCTTGTAACCCTACAGATGCCAGCATCTCCTCTGACTGAGAAATAGCCGTTGATTGAGAAATACTATTATTTAATTCCACAGCCATCTGCACATTTTGCCTAGCCGTTAAAAAACCCAATAAATTATGAGCTTGGAAAATATAACCAATCTTCCGTCTCATCTGTACCAGTTTATTTTGACTAGCACCACACAATTCATCACCTAAAAATTTTAAACTTCCCTCTTGTACCGACCTTAACCCACCAATCAAACTTAATAAGGTCGTTTTTCCTGAACCAGATGGTCCAGTCATAATCACAATTTCTCCGGCATATATTTCCAAACTGATATCAAATAGAATCTGCTTTCTCAGCGATCCTTTACCGTAGTAGTGATTGATATTTTTAATAGATATTACAGGTTCTTTGTTGATCATAATAAAAAGAGTTCGGTGTTCGGAGGAAGAAGGAAGAAGGAAGAATAAATATTGTTTTTTCCAATGACCAATGACCAATGACCAATAACTAATAACTAATCTAAAAAATATCGGCTGGATCGGCAGAGCTTAATTTCCGAATAGCAATCATCCCCGAAATAAAACACATTAGAATAGTTAACATGATTACCATAATGGCGCGATTATAACTCATAAATATGGGTAAAAGTGTAGCATCTCTAGCAACATTATAAAGAACCAAAGCGCAAGCAAATCCAGGTAAATAACCAACAACTGCTAATAAAAAAGCCTCTTGAAGAATCACAGTTAGTAAATAATTTTGAGTGTAACCTATAGCTTTGAGCGTAGCATATTCAGATAAATGATCATTAACTTCTGTATACAAAATCTGATAAACAATTACAGTTCCCACAATAAAACCCATAATTGTTCCCAAGGTAAAAATAAAGCCAATAGCCGTACTACTTGCCCAATAATTTCTCTCAAATTCAATAAATTCTTCCTTAGTTAAAACATTAATATCTGTAGGTAGATAACTGCGCAATTCTTGAGCTACCACTATGGGATCAGCCCCAGGTTTTAACTTAATAATACCAATATCAATCAATCCCCGTTGACGGTTATTAAAAATCCGCAAAAAGTTAACATCACTGGTAATCAAATTTCCATCTGCACCAAAAGATGCCCCTAATGTAAATAATCCACCCACCTGAACTTTTCTTCTGCGTACTTCTGCTGTGACAACTTTTCCGGCATTAAAACTATCAGCGATCGGACCATACTCCACCCGAGAAGAACGGTCATATAAAACCACATCAGGTAGTTTGAGTTTATTTAAATTTTCCTCGACTCCGGGTAAATCAAAAAGATTAACCTCTGGATTCATACCAAAAATTAAGATACTGCGAGGACGACCTGTAACAGGATTTCTCCAGCTTGTATAGTCTAAATATATAGGATGTACTGATTGCACTGTGGGCAAATCTAACGCCTTATATAAACGCCGTTGGGAAAAGGTTTTCATAGCCAAAACAGCATTAGATTGACTGTTAATTAAAACCACATCGCCAACTAGACTACTGTGCATTCTGACGTTACTGTAATAGAGTGCATCTCGGAAACCTAGCTGCATGAACATTAAAATATCAGCAAAGGCAATACCTGACAAAGCTACGGCTAGGCGAGTTTTTTCTCTTGTCAGTTGTAGCCAAGATAAAGGTATTTTTACTGCCATTTTTTAAATCTTTTGATCTGAATACTAATTAAGTAGTTGAACATGAATATTTGGCAGAGAAATATGAGGTTAATTCTCATTAATTTCTACGGTGACTTTAGCGTTAGTTAAACCAGAAACTTGCTTAGTAAATTCTGGAGATAGGGCAATTTTCACTTCTACAACTCTGGCATCAATATCTGCGGCTGGATCATTATTTAAGACATCTTTTTTGCCAATTTTTCTACCAATTGATGTGATTGAGCCTTTTAATTGACCGTTAAATGCGCCGTTGTCACTAGAGATAGTAGCAGTTTGACCCAAACGAACTTTATTAATACTATCTTCAGGAACTTCTGCAACTACGAACATCTGATCTGTTTGTCCAATTTCCGCAATTCCATTTGCTCCCATGATTTCCCCGGATTTGGTATAAATTTTTAAGATTTCACCAGAACTAGGAGCTTTAACATAGCTTTGTTGAAGTTCTACTTGGGCTTTCCTCATTAAAGCAATGGCATTAGTAACTTGTGCTTGGGCTACTTGGACATTGAGCGGACTAACTACTAATATTCTGCTCAATCTTTCTCTTTCTTCGTCTATTTGTCTTTGTAAAGTGGAGACAGTTTTGTTACGGTTGGCTGTGGCTTCAATTAACTGCTGTTGTAAAGTGGCTAGGGTTTTAATTTGATTAGCTCTAGCTTCGGAAACTTGCTGTTGAATGGTATCTATTGCCCGTTTTAAACTAGCTTGACTTTCGATTAACTGCTGATTTGTAGTTAACGCACTTAAGCGGCGGCGATCGCGTTCTTGCTGAGAAATAGCACCTTGTCCATATAAAAATTCATAACGCCCATAATCTACCTGAGCATTTCGTTGTTCGGCTCGAATCCGCTCCATATTAGCTTTCAAGGAATTTCTTTGTCCCATTAGTTCCGCTTCCAAACGGTTGACTGTGGCTTGTTGGGCAACCTTCTCACCACTTAACTGGGCAGCAATTCGGCTAATTGTCGCCTGTTGAGCCTCTTTTTCCCCCGCTAATTGGGCTTGTAACCGAGAAATAATGAATCTTTGAGCTTGAGCATCTCTGGGTGGACCAGCACTAACTTGGGCTAAATTGGCACGGGATTCTTGCAATTTAGCTTTGGCTTCTTCTACTACTGCCATACTGGTGTCGCGGCTATCTAAAATTGCCACAACCTGTCCTTGCTGTACTCGTTGTCCTTCTCTGACTAAAAGTTGCTGGACTCGTGAACTTCCTGATAAACCCGCTGGTGCAGAAAGTTTAACTACTTCTCCTCTTGGTTCTAAGCGTCCTATGGCAGTAATACTATTAGGAACTGGGGCTACAGATACAGCAGAAGTCAGTTTTTTTAATTGTTCCATTCTCGCTGTAGCTAAGAACCCAGCAGCTATAGCAACGGGTAAAGCTACAGCAATACTTAACCAAATTTTCGGCTGCTCAAGTGCCTTTTCCGGGGATTTTGATTTTTCATTCACCCTTGACATGATATTTAACCTATTTATCTGAATTATGGTGATGAAACTAAAAAAGTAAATTAGCTGTAATTAAAATCCACAGCAAACTTTATGCAAGACTTACACCTTTTTGGGCTTTTGTTTTGGCAAGTTTATAATTATGGTTGGATATAATCAACCTTGTATAAACTACACTTTGTGATTATTCAGGTGTATTATCTTGACATGAAAATTTCTGTCTTAAAGCAACCTGGTATACAATTGGTAGATTTAATAAATCATTATTAGTTGAGATTTCACATTTCATTTTTTAGAAGATTTGCGAAACTTCAAAAGTTAAAGTTTACAAGAGCAAATAGGTAAGAGTTTTAACAATTAATAATTACTAATTATCAGCCAAAACCAGATAACTAGGAATTTTCGTGATTAACGTTAGTTTTCCCTCCTAAAAGTATCAGTAATGATGACTTCAGATAAATTCTACATTTATCAGTTGAGGGAAAACGTAACGCATTTTACAGATATGGTAATAGCAATTTTTAATTATGAACTATAAGATCCCCGACTTCTTAGAGAAGTCGGGGATCTGACTCTGCAAATCAAGTAATAGCAATTTTTAATTGCTGGCACTTCTGGTAATATTTTCTCAGATTATTCTGGTAAATCTGGCAAGTCAAATAAAACTTTAGTCATATAATTTTCAGCCCAATCTACACCAAAAGCCTTTTCTAAAACTCTACGGGTTTTATCATTTTGTTGTTGTTTGGTACAATAATTATGTTGTCCAGCAACAATTTCAGCCACTTTTTCCGGTGCAACTGGACTAGAGGCGATCGCTTGGGTACAATGAATCTCTAAAAATGATTCTACGTGAGACAAAAAACTTGTTTCTTCTTCCGGGGAACTAGGACGAATAAACAGACAAAAATCGGAAAAAATATTGCCCCATTCCGGTAAATCACGAGGTTGAGAAAAGTTAGATGTGGTTAATTTACTAAGTTGGGAATTATAACCATCTGGTAAAATCCGATCTAAGTTTACCGGCGAAAGATCAGCAATAGCAGCACTAATTTGACCTCTACCTCCGACTAAATCACAACCAAATAGGGGCAGATCATATTCAGTATGAGGAAACATCACACAGTGGAGAATATCTAACATATTCCCCACCCTGGCTAGTTCCAAGTGCATTTTGCGAAACTGGGGACTTTGATAACAACGATTTTCAATAATCAGTTTTTCCCCTTCTAATTTACCTTCTACATATCCCAATTCCGCAGGTAAATGGTATGGTGATAAGTCTAGGTGTTTATGCCAAACCGCTTCAATACAATCAGCTAGTTGATGAATCAGGGGATGTTGTTCTTCACGAAGAGAAGGAATAGAAGACATCTTATTTAGGAAATACAATTTATTTCCTAGTTTACAATTATTTGTACCAGATCAACTATTCTCCTGATATTTCTCTTTCTAGCACCTCTTGTAGTTATGGCAATAATGAGGATAAATCATTTTGAATTGTTTCCCAGACTCTACTCAAATCAACTTGAAAATATTCGTGAGTACAACATTTCGCATCCCTCCCATTAACCGCCAAGGTATAAGAGGATAGCGTAACTGAATATCATTAGGAACATTTCTAGTAGCTTCTCCAATCACGACGAAATCATAGAGAACAGCTTTGACAAGCGTTTGATTTTTTGTAAATTCCTCAAACCTTACACCCTTTGTCCTTTGCTCAATTTCATTGATAGATAAGACAATATCTTGAATACGAAACCGCCAATCTCTAGACGGCACGAATGACATCCTTTAATACAGGTTTTCGTAAATGTTCTCTCAAAGCATTCTCCGTTCCCAAATCAACAGAACATCCCAGAATATCTTCTAAATAATACTGCACTTGCAAAAGTTGAAACAACCCACCCGAACGATTAAACTCCAGTGACGTACTCCACACACTCCCTTTCAGGTGAGTGTGGGCTTCTCAGTGACTCCTCTATGAGGACATTAACTGAGCTTTAAGACCGTGCGCCCCACGGTTCTTTGGTTTTGAGATTTGTTTTTTGTTTTGTAGGCTGCA
>NZ_JAQMSE010000216.1:0-10894 GCF_028330045.1 Aphanizomenon sp. CS-733/32 | reverse complement strand
CCGACTATAGCATAAATTAAAATTGTCTGAATCAGGATGTCCAGGATTTAAGGATTAACAGGATGTGATTGTTCCCCCGTTCCCTGGCTCTGCTGGGGAATGTTCACGGGAGGCTCTGGATGATAACAATAATATTTTGTCAGAATCAGGATGTCCAGGATGTGATTTCTTGATTGTCTATAAACATCCAGATTTAAGGATAAAAAATCATCTTCACACTATAAAAGAAATTAGATCTGTGACTTCACCAGATCATCAACAAAAATCCTGAAAATCCTCAAATCCTGGACATCCTGATTCAGACAATTTTAATTTATGCTATAGTCGGAATAGACCCAAACAACATAATCCTCTGGAAAGCTGCCAGTACCACATCCCACGTAAAAACACAAATATATTTCTGTATAATTTAAAGAACAACAACTTTGCATTAAACTAGTAGAAAAGCGCAGTCAAAGTGGTGATATGGCAATTCAGTCAACGGCAGAAACTTTATTTCAAACTGCTTATGAAAGTCGTTACACCTGGAATGAAAACTTTCCCGGTTATACCGCCGATGTGCAACTGCTACAGGAAGGTGAAGTTTATACTGGTAAGATTCAAATTGACCCAAACCTGAATATACAAGTTACAGAAGTCACAGATAAACAAATAGCAGCAGGAATTGATATTCAATTACAGGAAGTAGTTACCCGCTGTCAGAAAACCAGTTTTCTAGATTCTTATGGTCAACATGACTTTATTTTGGTTGAAGCGGTAGAAAATAATGGTGCAACGGTTTTTGTCAATAGTGAAAATACTGATTCTCGCTATCAAATTCGTAACCAAAAAATATATCAAGAAGTTCGGGTTATGGGTCGGATGTCTTTGGAGATTAATTCTGAGCAATTCCTAGATACAGACTGCGGTTATATCCCTTCTGCTTATCATGTGGTTTTTCGCAATTCGCATACAGGTGATGTTAATAGCATTCTCAAATTTACGGATACATATCAAAAATTTGGTGATTATTACATTTTGACAAAGCAGATAGTGGCAGAATATGAAGATGGGAAAACTGCAACTCCTCAATCAATTACCGAGTTTGTTTATTCTCATATTCAGCTACTAGAATAGGGAACAGCCAAGGAGCAGGGGAGAAAAATATTCTTTTGCAACTGACAACTGACAACTGACCAATAACCAATGACTAATGACTAATGACTAATTATCCATTTCCAGCCTAAACTAGATAATTAGCAACTCGGATAATTACCAATTTATTTACTGAACAGGTCTAAACCTATGGAACTAACGATAGAAAATGTAGAAAGCGTATTAGACGAGATGCGTCCTTATCTCATGACTGATGGTGGTAACGTAAAACTCGTAGAATTGGATGGACCGATTGTTAAAGTCTCATTACAGGGTGCTTGTGGTTCTTGTCCAAGTTCTACTATGACTCTGAAAATGGGTATTGAACGCCGTCTTATAGAAAAAATTCCCGAAATCGCTGAAGTAGTACAAGTTGTCTAAATCACTGGTAATGGGTAATTGATAATGGGTAATTGGTAATTGGTAATTGGTTAAGATGTTCCTATTACCTGTAACCTGTCACCTGTCACCTGTCCCCTGTAACCTGTAACCTGTAACCTGTCACCTGTAACCTGTAACCTGTAACCTGTAACCTGTAACCTGTAACCTGTAACCTGTCACCTGTAACCTGTAACCTGTCACCTGTAACCTGTAACCTGTCACCTGTAACCTGTCCCCGTGGCGTAGCACCTGTCACTCCTACTCAACAGTAGCGGAACTCAATTTGATTGTTTCCCACAAAACCATGTTTGGTGTTGTTGTGGGGATTGGTTGATGGAGGGCAATTAGTTGTGCCAAGGTATTTTTTAATTGTGTCCGGGGGACGATATCATCAACAAATCCGTGTTTAAGTAAGTCTTCGGCGGTTTGAAAATCTTCAGGGAGTTTTTCTCTGAGGGTTTGTTCAATTACCCGTCTACCCGCAAAACCAATTGTTGCTTTGGGTTCGGCGATGATGAGATCACCCAACATGGCGAAACTGGCGGTAACACCTCCGGTAGTGGGGTTGGTTAAAATGGGAATATATAATAGTTTGGAGTCTCGGTGACGTTGGAGGGCGGCGGATATTTTGGCCATTTGCATTAAAGACAACATTCCTTCCTGCATTCTCGCACCGCCTGATGTACAAATGATGACTACAGGATAACGGCGTTGGGTGGCTTGTTCAATCATGCGGGTGAGTTTTTCACCGACGACGGAACCCATGCTTCCACCCATGAAGCGGAAGTCCATGACTCCTAATGCTATGGGTAAGGTGTTAATTTGACCTAATCCAGTTTTGACAGCATCTACAAGTCCTAGTTTTTCTTGTGTTTCTCGTAAGCGATCGCTGTAGGGTTTGCGATCGCGGAATTGTAAGGGATCCGTAGGACGTAAATTTTCATCTAATGGTTTCCAGGTATTAGCATCAATTAATTGGCGAATCCGTTCATCACTATCAACTCGATTATGATGACCACAATCAACGCAAACCATTTGATTAGCTCTTAAATCTTTTGTATAGCTCAGAACACCACACTTAGGGCATTTATGCCATAAACCATCGGCAATTTCCCGTTCTTGGCGTTCTGAGTTGGTGCTGCCCGATTTACGCCGATTTGCGAACCAATCAAATAGAGACTTTAAACCGCGTGATTCTTCGTTGTTTGCCATTTTTATCTTATGTAATTAGGTATTAGGTCAAAATCAGAACTATGATGTAGGTAATTAATTAATGTCTAAACCATGATTTGTGTGATTGTGTTGATTGGGATGATTAGTTAATCATAAGAATCATAGTTAAGACTGCTTAGATATTACCAACATCTCAAATCTCAATGGGGTAATAGCAGCTACAGTCAGGGTGGATACAGGTTTGGGCTGATAAAACCATAAAGATGAAAAAAAGATTTAAAAAATGATGTTAATATCCAGGCAAAAATAATCTCATATAGTGGGACAAAATAGTTTCACCGCAAAAAACAGTGATTACCGCACCTAAAGCTAGGAATGGTCCAAAAGGCATTTTTTGTCCCATTTGGTGACGGGAGAGGATAATTGCGCTCCCACCGATGAATACTCCCAAAATGCAGGATATAAAACCCGCTAGGAGTAAATAACGCCATCCTAACCATGCTCCCATCATAGCAGCTAATTTAGCGTCACCTGCGCCCATGACCGTTTTGCCAAAAGCCATAGAACCTAAAAGGGCGATCGCATCAAACAACCATAAACCTAGAACAGTACCGGCTATTCCGGTCATTAAGCGTTTTGATAAGCCCACCGCAGTCGGTTCTGATAACCAACCAATAGCCATTTGAAAGACTATTCCTAAAATTAAACCCGATTTAGTCAACGGGTTGGGTAGGGTCATTGTATCTAAATCTATGAGAGATAGGGCCAATAACCAGCTACAAAAAGCCCAATAGCCGATGGTGAAAATTGAAAATTGAAAAACCCAAAATACTATTAAAAATATTATCCCTGTTAACGCCTCTATTAATGGATAACGGCGAGAAATCTGAGTCTGGCAATAACGACACCGCCCTTTTAACCACAACCAACCAAAAACTGGGATATTATCATAGGTTTTTAACCTATTTAAGCACTTGGGACAGCGAGAAGGGGGCCACAGCACTGATAACCCAGCCGGTAGCCGATAAACTACAACATTAATAAAACTACCGAGAGATGTCCCCAAGACAAAAACAATGATACTGGCTGGAAGATAAATCAAAATGTCCATATTGTTATTTGTCAGTTGTGAGTTGACTAATACATATAGGACTCAATTTGATTTAACGGGACAAAGCATTCCTGTGGTAACAGCACTGGGTAATGAGTAAAAATCACCTTACCCCGATGAGTTACCCGACTAATTGCTACCCCTGTAGCTTTTCCTACTATTTCTGGATGAACTTCACAGTAGGTGTAGTAAATATGACTAGCGGCTCTAATTACAGTAGGATCAATCAAAGACGGGTGCTTTTTTTGCGAGGTAAAGTTTGCTTGTTCTTGTTGTAAAGCGTACACTATTTGCTTTTATGTAAGTTATAGATTTGCTCTTAGTTTATCTGAAAATTTTCACATATAGATGCCAAAATTTCCAGATTTATCCTTTAACGTGATTTTAGTTGCAGAATTTCCATGAGTGCTGCGCCCATAGCTTGACAACCGACTAGTTTCATTCCTGGGGACATAATATCTCCTGTGCGATAACCTTGTTGTAAAACTTGTAACACACTGTTTTCAATTAAGTCTGCTGCTTCTGGTTGGTTGAAAGCATAACGCAACATCATGGCGGCACTTAAAACCTGTGCTAGAGGGTTGGCTTGATCAAGTCCAGCAATATCTGGGGCTGAACCGTGAACTGGTTCATAGACACCCGGACCATTAGCACCCAAACTGGCAGAAGGTAACATTCCTATACTACCAGTTAACATCGCTGCCGCATCGGAGAGAATATCACCAAATAGGTTGCCTGTGACAATTGTATCAAATTGTTTGGGAGCGCGAACTAATTGCATGGCAGCGTTATCCACATATAAATGAGATAATTCCACATCAGTATACTCTAAGGAAAGTTGAGTGATGCGATCGCGCCACAATTGAGATACTTCTAACACATTGGCTTTATCCACAGAACAGAGTTTGCCACCCCGTTTCCGTGCCGTTTCAAAGGCTACACGCCCAATCCGTTCAATTTCCGATTCTGTGTAAACCATCGTATTTACACCACGTTTTTCTCCAGTTTCGGTGGCAAAAATACCTTTGGGTTTACCAAAATAAATTCCACCGGTGAGTTCCCTCACCACCATAATATCTACACCTTCCACAACTTCCCGTTTCAAGGTAGAAGCGTCAATTAATTGGGGAAGAATTTTGGCAGGCCGTAAATTAGCAAATAGTTCTAAACCCGCCCGCAGTCCTAATAAACCCGCTTCTGGGCGCAAATTTGAGGGCAGAGAGTCCCATTTATAACCACCAATAGCAGCGAGTAAGACGGAATCGCTATGGCGACACATATCTAAGGTGACAGCAGGTAGAGGTTCGCCGGTTGCGTCAATAGCAGCGCCACCAATTAAGGCTGTAGAAAATTCAAAGCTAAGATCAAATCGTTTCCCTACGACTTTTAGCACGTCCACCGCTACGGACATAATTTCAGGACCAATGCCATCGCCAGGAAGTAAGGTAATGCGGTAGTTTTGAGTCATAGTCAAGTTTTGCTGGGTAAATGTTTGTAAATAAAATATCATACCTAGCAATCGTGCCAAATGGCGTGGTTAATTTTATTGGTAATTGGTAATTGGTAATTATAAAAACTATTCCCCAGTCCCTGGTCCGTAAATCCCATCAATTTCAATTAATTTTTGTCGAGATGTTGTCCCAGATTTAATTGAGATAGAGGATTGAGGAACATCAAACTTTTTAGCTAATAGTTTAATTAACTCTTCATTAGCTTTACCATCTACAGGTGGTGATTTGAGATGTACAGTTAAACTACCATCTGCTAATTCCTCAATCTTTTGTTGTTTGGAGTTTGGTTTAACTTTTACTCTTTTTTGCATGATCTATTTCTCGAAGTTTTTCTAAGCACAACCAACCCAAAATAGAACCTAACAGATAATGAGGAAAATCCCACCAAGCGAAAGTAGCACGAATGGCTTCTAATAATGGTGGATGCCAAAGTTGTAAAAATTCGACAATGCAGGTCAGAATAAACACCCAGATAGGAATTTGGATAACGGCTTTTTTACTTCTGAAAAACCCAAAAGTAAATAAACACCAAAATATTTCATAAAATATCGCTGCACCATAATTATTTAACCATTCATGTCCAATTCCTGGATAATATTTAAAGAAAAAACCCATCGCTATCACGATGAGTGTAGAAATGATAATTAATTTGCTTTGTTGACGGTTATGAAACATTTTTTACAAGTAGGTAATCAGCTATTTATAGCAAACTTTACCCAATACCCAACATTCTATTTACTTGGGGTAATGCTAAAGGTTTCCGTTCAATACTTTGGAAACATTCGATTTTTTGAAGTTGTGTACAAGCAGTTTTAAAATTACTGATTTTTAATAAAACAATATCTTGATAAACTGCATCTTGGGGACTTTTTATCTCCATAATCAAATCTTGTAAGTGATTTTGTTCAATAGCTAAATTCAGATATTTTAAAAATACTTCTCTTTTTTTAGAACGGACACCGACTAAATACCAATTATTAGTCGTTTGTTCTGATGAATTTGAATCTTTAGTTTCGATTGGTGGCATGATTGGCAGTGTATTTTTCTTAAATTTATTTAAAGAGCGAATTCTCAACTGTGATGTTTATGATTTGTTTAATTTGTTCCGACTAATTAATCATCGAAATCAAATGAATCACGCAGATCATAGTTCTGACTTATTTAGCCAATATTTATAAGCTGCATAGGCTAATGTGACTACTCCAGTAATAATAGCAGATTCATCAACTTCAAATTGGGGATGATGCAAGGGATGATTAATTATTCTCCCTTCATAGCCTACACCTAAACGAAACATTGAACCAGGGGCGTGTTCTAAATAAACAGAAAAATCTTCTGCACCTAAAGATGGTTCTGGTAAAATTTGGACACAATTATTAGTCCAAGCTTCTTCTGCCGATGATTGTAATAATTGTGTTAATGCGTTATCATTTTGGACACTAGGTACACCTTGATGATAGTTAACTTGATATTTTGCATTGTAAGAATTACAAACATTAGCAACTATATTTTCAATCCACTGTGGTAGTTTGTCGCGGGTTTCTGGGTGAAGCGATCGCACTGTTCCCAATAGTTGGACCTTATCAGCAATCACATTTGGTGCTCTTCCCCCATTAATTTGCCCAATACTCAACACTACGGGACGCAAAGGATTTTGAGTACGGCTAATAGCTTGTTGCAATGATGTAATCACTTGCGATGCAATCCAAATGGCATCTATGGCTTCATGGGGACGCGCACCATGTCCAGATTCACCAATAATCATAATTTCTAAATTATCTGCTGCGGCTGTCAACGCACCGTAGCGAATACCCACTGAACCCGCAGGAATGGAGGGAAAAACGTGCAACCCTAAAATAGCCGCCACATTATTCATCACTCCATCTTTTACCATCCAATTTGCACCTTGGGCAATTTCTTCGGCAGGTTGAAATAAAAACCGCACCTTTCCACCCAATTCTGGGGCAATTTGGGAAAGTACCATCGCTGTCCCCAAACCTACCGTAGTATGAATATCATGTCCACAGGCGTGCATAACTCCTTCAATTCGAGAAGCATATTCTAAATTTGTGCGCTCTTGAATGGGCAAAGCATCCATATCAGTGCGAATTGCTAAGATCCTATCACTAGGTTGAGTTCCTTGTAATTCACCAATGACACCGGTTTTACCTATGCCTTCTTCTACGTGCAAGCCATTGGCAGACAACACACCTGCAATAAAAGCAGCGGTTTGATATTCTTCGCCACTAAGTTCTGGATGCGCGTGAATATGGCGACGGATTTCGACTAAGCGGGGTGATATGTTTGTTGTTAAGTCTTTGATTCGGTTTAGCATAGCAATAATTTTAATTCATTCACCTTATATTTCAATCTATAGCAATCCTAAATGAAATGTGTTCGCGAAGCGTGCCGTAGGTATCACATCTCTTATTTTCCTACCTCTGTGTCCTCTGTGTCTGGAGTGGTTCGTTAAAAAAACTAGTTCATAACTCAAATAGGAGTCCTATAGAATTTTGACAACTTGAACGGCTACAAGCATTATGACTAATTTTATCGGCTTATCTGCTAATTTTTCAGCATCAAAGAACACAGCCAAATTACTCTTCCTTAGAGGGTGTTTGAAAAGTCTAATTTATTACTGGCAAGGGCGACTAGAAGTCGCGGCTACACAGACAAAACCCACCTTCTTGGGTTCAGAACCCTTAATTTTTCGGCGTTGCTGATTAAGGGTATGAATTTTAGTCTCACGCAAAGGCGAGGCAGCGCGGTCTTGGGGGTTTCCCCCATGAGCGAGTGCCGTAGCAAAGACGCACTGAGGTTTGAGCTTTAAAGGTTCAATTTGGGAATTTCATACCTCAATTCAGCAACGCTCTTATTTCTCATATCTAAAAACTTTAATTGTTGATATAAACAACGAATTTGCCGCAAATATACACCTGCTGATTCAGCTTTTCTTAATGGATTACCAAAAATTGCTTCTACTTCTAAAGGACGCTTTTCATCAAAATCAATTTTCATACTGGTGCGGTAGGGTTTCATTTTTGTGGTGTAATCTAACATGGTTTGAACAAAACTTTCAGGAATTATTCTTCCTGTACTTTTTGCCCCTACGACTACTTCCCACATCAAAGTTTCCACTAACTGACGAGTGTGAATATCCGTCATCAATTCATCTGTTCTGCCATCAAGAATTACAGATAAACCATTATAGGGAATATTCCAGACTAACTTTTTCCAACGTCCTAATAGTAAATCTTCTAATAATTCTATAGATATACCAGCATTTTCAAAATCTGTGGTAACTTCTCGCATTTTTTGAGTAATGCCAGTTAATTGATAATTAGATTTATATTCACCTAAAGTAATTTGTCCATAATCTAAATGATGAATATGTCCCGGTGCAACTCTATTAGAACAGAGAAAACATAACCCCCCAATAATGCTGACATTATTGACAATTTCTGCAATTTCTGACTCTATATCCAATCCATTTTGTAATACCAATACTACTCCGTCATCTTTAACTATTGGTGGTAATAAATTGGGTAAAAGTTGATTTTGGGTAGTTTTTAGTGATATTATTACCACATCACACCGTGGCATCTTGTCTACATTATTATAAGCATTAACTTTGGGGAGGGTGAAGTCACCATTTTTAGACTCAATCATGAGACCGTTTGCCTTTACCTGTTGGTAATCGCTTTTGAGTAAATAGTGAACTTCTAAACCGGATTTTTGGAGTTTTGCGCCATAAAATCCACCTAATGCGCCAGTTCCCAATATGGCATAAGTGCGTTTACTCATTTTATGTATAGAGAAACATTAGTAAAATCATCAAATAATATTTTACTAGAATTTTTATAATAAAACTTAAACATGATTTACTATTTTTGAGAACCTTTGGTAGATATGAGGTAAAGTCAATGGCTGATATTGTTGATATTGCAGTTAGTAATGATGGGTTTAAAACTTTAGTAGCGGCTGTACAAGCTGCTGGTTTAGTAGAAACATTAAAAAGTCCTGGTCCATTCACCGTGTTCGCACCAACTGATGATGCTTTTGCTAAATTACCCCCTGGCACAATTACAACTTTATTACAAAATCTTCCCCAATTAGCACGCATTCTCACCTATCATGTCGTGCCTGGCAAGTTAACGAAGGCTGATTTGGCAAAACTTGGTACAGTCACTTCTGTGGAAGGTTCTGCGATTAAAATTAATTGTGAAGATAGTTTTGAGGTGAAAAATGCCACAGTTTTAGCGGCAGATATTGATGCTGATAATGGCGTGATTCATGTCATTGATACTGTGATTTTGATGGGTTAATCCGAGAGAGTCTTTTAGCGTTATTGGGGAAACCTTATAGAGACGTTCCTTACAGCGTCTCTCTCATTCATAAATTTAGTTACCAAGGCTAATTCTTTAAAAATTGTTACATAAATGGTGTGATTACTCACTTTCAAGGTACTATGAATTCAATCATCATATTATTTATAATAAAACTTAATCATAAGAACCTACTACAATCATCCCCAAAAATTAATGTTAGATTTCAACGCCTTAATCGAATTTTCCCGCAATAACTGTATAGGCATTTGTGCCTTTCTTGTTCCAGCCAATATTCTGACAACCTTATTAACAATTGTCCTCACCGTTCTCAATCGTCCTATGGGTCAGGTGTTGATGTCTATAGGATTCGCGTGTACGTTTGCTGGTATTATGATGCTGCACGTTTATACTTGGTTTATGATTGGTGTGGTTATGCCGCCAACTTACATCCTGTTATCCTTAGCAATCACCTGTTTATTGACTAATCTTTTGGTAATTGTCTGGCGGAGAAATTCTCTACAATTGTTTTCTTTTGATAAGTAATTACAACAAAAGTCAGCTTTGCATTGAATATTCAGAATAGTAGTAAAAAATAGAAATTACTATTCTGAATATTCAGAATAACTGTTAATTAACTAACAGCTATTTTTGGTAATCTTAACGGCAGTAACCCCAGCAACAACAGTGCTTGTAACCACCATAACCTCTACCATAGCCACCATAACCACCACCAAAAACATCTTGTACTTCCTCGGTAGCTAATTCATTGAGGAAACTAGCAGCATCATGAAATAAATCATAACCGACAGGAAGTAGTGTGGATATTTTGATATTAGCCATGATAATTCCTCCTTTATATATGGTCTTGACATCAAAGGAATGAGATTAGACTTGATATTGACTAACCTTTGTTTTGATTCTTTCAAAAATAATTCATAAATGCAAGGTTTTGATGTTAATGGATAAGACTTTATTAAATTATTTTTGTCTAGCTATTGATAGTAATTAATGGTTAATTTTTATTGATTAAAAAATTTTTTAGATAGGGTTTTAGATTGTTTTTTGCTATATATAGGAATCCGGTTTGATTCTTTGAATTTACTTGTGTGGTCAGGGAACTCTTAGAGGGTGTTTGAAAAGTCTAATTTATTACTTGCAAGGGCGACTAGAAGTCGCAGCTACACAGACGAAACCCACCTTCGTGGGTTCAAAAGCCTTGATTTTTCGTTAGTCCACGCAGGTGGACTTTGTTTGTG
>NZ_JAQMSE010000013.1:0-14531 GCF_028330045.1 Aphanizomenon sp. CS-733/32 | reverse complement strand
TCTCAAAACCAAAGAACCGTGGGGCGCACGGTCTTAAAGCTCAGTTAATGTCCTCATAGAGGAGTCACTGAGAAGCCCACACTCACCTGAAAGGGAGTGTGTGGAGTACGTCACTAAAACACTTGCTATTGCTGTAGCGGCAACCACCCTTTTCGTCAGTGTTCCTGCTTTTGCAGAAAGCCAACCTGCACCTATGGGCAATAAACCTCATACTAGTACAACCAAAGTAGGAACAATTATTGATGTTGCCAGTAGTAACAGTTCCTTTAAAACCCTGGTAACAGCTATTAAAGCCGCCGGTTTAGTAGAAACCCTATCTGGTCAAGGTCCATTTACCGTATTTGCACCCACAGACGCAGCCTTTGCTGCCTTACCAAAAGGAACTTTAGCAAAACTTTTGAAGCCAGAAAACAAAGGAACTTTAGTCAAAATTCTGACCTATCATGTAGTTCCGGGTGCAGTTTACGCTAAAGATATCAAACCTGGTGCTGTCAAAACAGTTGAAGGTCAACCAGTAAATATAAAAGCTAAGAAAGGCGTAGTGTCTGTAGGTAACGCCCAAGTTACTAAAGCAGACGTTAAAGCTAGTAATGGCGTAATTCATGTAATTAATAAGGTGCTACTTCCCCCTGACGTGAGGTTGTAGAATTTTTCACATCAGGCGAAATGCTGCTCGGATAATTATCAAGATAAATTGTTTCTTTTGTTGCCTGATAAATGGCGATCGCATTAAATCATAGCACTATGCGTGATCAATCAATGCGATCGCTAAATGATTTAGGCGTTGCTGATTAAGGGTACGAATTTTAGCCTCACGCAAAGGCGCAAAGGTAAGAGTTTCAGGGTTAAAAAGTTGAAACTATTCATTTACCTATCACTTGCTCAGATTTGAGACTATTCTTCCCTCTTTCTCATTCTTCCTCCTGACTCCTGCTGTATTTCTACCGCCGTTGTGAATTCTCAAAACGGTATTCAGTCCCAACTTTAAGCTGACTACGATTATAGCGGGGAGTCATTAACAAAGAAGAATCGTAGGGATTTGGTAAATCAGGTGTCCGCAAATAGGGATCATTTAATGTTTGTTGAGCCATAACATCAAGATAAAGTGTATTTACCAACTCAGCATCTTTAGCGATTTCATTGTCAGTAAAAGTAGTACCAAATTTTTTCCCAGGTCCAATCAAAGCATCTACTTTACGTTTTAAACTGCCATTGTCATAAAAATTGGGATTATGGCGAAAATAAGCCCGCTCAAACATACCACTGGTTGTTTCTGTTTCAGCTTTAGCAACTAAAGGTAAGACAAGACTGGTAGCAAGAAGTATCAGTACCCCACTCAAAACTGGAAATTTTATCCTCATCTTATCAACTCCTCCATGTTTGGGTGAATCTTCTATTTATACTTAATTTGAAAACTCTCTTGAGTTTAAACCTTGGTGTAACACAACTTTTATTGTAATTGTTTTATTTTATTAGGAGGAATCAGGAGTCAGGAGTCAGGAGTTCGGAGTTTAGGAGGAAGAAGAAAGAAGTAAATTAATCTATACCCCTGCTCCCTGCTCCCTGCCCTTTAATCTCACCCTTTCCGACCGGCAAAGGAAAAAAATTCACAGAAATTTAACAATGTGTACCAATAATTTGGTAACTTAATACATATAGCAGTCCTAAATGAAATGTGAACATCTCTTATTTTCCTACCTCTGTGTCCTCTGTGTCCCTGTGGTTCGTTAAAAAAACTAGTTCATAACTCAAACAGGATTACTATAGTTTGCAACAATTAGGGAAAAATTACGTTGAGTTACCATCCAGATGCCATTGCCGCCCACGGTGGAGAGTTAATTAACCGGGTTGCTTCCTCAGCACAAAGAGAACTATTTCTCTCCAAAGCTGACTTTTTACCGCGTGTGGAACTTGATGAGCGAGCAGTTTCCGACTTAGAAATGATTGCCATTGGTGGTTTTAGTCCTTTGACTGGTTTCATGAACCAAGCAGACTATAACCGAGTGGTCACAGAAATGCGGTTAGCTAACGGTATTGTCTGGTCAATTCCGATTACACTGTCCGTCACCGAAGAAGTAGCAGCCCCTCTACAAAAAGGCGGTTTAGTGCGTCTGGATAACCCCAGAGGCGAGTTCATTGGGGTATTGGAACTGACCGAGAAATATATTTACAACAAACAACAGGAAGCCATCAATGTTTACCGCACTGATGATCTTAACCATCCTGGGGTGCAGGTAGTTTATAACCAAGGTTCTATCAACCTAGCAGGTGATATTTGGTTATTACAACGTGACTCTCATCCCCATTTTCCCAGTTATCAAATTGACCCCGCTGCGTCACGGGCAATGTTTCGAGAAAAAGGCTGGAAAACAATTGTGGGTTTCCAAACTCGCAATCCTATCCACCGCGCCCATGAATATATTCAAAAATGCGCTTTAGAAACTGTAGATGGTCTATTTTTGCATCCATTGGTAGGGGCAACTAAGGAGGATGACATCGCCGCTGATGTGCGGATGCGTTGTTATGAAATTTTACTAGAACACTATTACCCTGTAGATAGAGTAATTTTGGCCATTAACCCAGCAGCTATGCGCTATGCAGGTCCCAGGGAAGCCATTTTCCATGCTTTAGTGCGGAAAAATTACGGCTGTACACATTTTATTGTGGGACGTGATCATGCTGGTGTAGGTGACTACTACGGCACTTATGACGCTCAGTATATATTCGATGAATTCGCCCCTGAAGAATTGGGAATTGTGCCAATGAAGTTTGAACACGCTTTCTATTGTAAGCGCACCAAACAAATGGCCACAACTAAAACCAGTCCTAGTAGTCCAGAGGAACGGGTTCACCTGTCAGGAACAAAGGTACGGGAAATGTTACGTCGGGGTGAATTACCACCACCAGAATTTTCTCGTCCAGAAGTTGCGGCTGAGTTAACCCGGGCTATGCGGATTTCTCCTGTATTGGTTTAGATTAAGATTAAAAACTTTACTGTACAGACTTTAGCCTTTAAGCTATTAACTAATGGGCTAGGGTCTGATAGCTAAATATGAAACGGCGTAGGTTTTTACAACGGATTAGCGGCTTATTAGCGGCATTGGGAGTGGCGGAAACTGAGTGGTTGAGTTTGGGAAATCCCTATTACCAGGCTTTAGCACAATCTCACCAGCGGAAGTTAGCATTATTGATAGGCATTAATCAATATCCACAAAGTCCTGCTCTGGGGGGTTGTGTAACTGATGTGGAGTTGCAAACAGAACTGTTAATTAATCGTTGTGGCTTTGCAGCAGCGGATATTTTAACTTTAACTGATGAACAAGCTAGTAAAGATTTTATTAAAGCGGCTTTTTTAGATCACTTGGGTAAGCAAGCCAAATCTGGAGATGTGGTGATTTTCCATTTTTCTGGCTATGGGACTTGTGTAAATTTGGGGACGGGAATATTAGCAAATGCCATAGTTCCTGTTGATGAGAATAATTTATTAGGCACAAAATCCAGAAACTATTTATTGACAGAAACTCTGTTATTATTATTGCGATCGCTGCCTACAAATCAAGTGACGGCAATATTAGATACCAGTTACAATCATTTTCCTGATTTAAAACCTACTGCTTTACAAGTGCGTACCCGTCCAGAATCATCAACATCAGTTTTACAAATACAAGAATTAGAGTTTTTATCCCAACTGAAAAATCAGCAATTAGCTAATAATCATCCTCTGATTATCAATGCTACCTCAGAACTAAATCAGCAAGCCGGAGAATTTAGTTTCTCTAATGGCACTGCGGGATTATTAACTTATGCTTTAACTCAATATTTGTGGGAAACTACCCCAGCTAAAACAATTTCGGTTTTTCTTTCTGGTGTTGCTACTTCCATGTATCAGTTGGGTGGAAAACAACAACCAAGTCTATTAAATGAGTCGAAGAAATTTCCAAATAATTTAATTATTGATTATTTTCCCATTGATAACTTGAGAAGTATTGGCGTGGTTCAAGCCATAGAAGAAGATGGTAAAATATTCAAGTTATGGTTGGGGGGATTACCTCTCCCCATTCTCACTAATTATGGCGTAAATTCTCGGTTAATTTTGGAGACAGGGGCAAAATTAACTGTTAAATCACGAAGTGGGTTAGTCGCTAAAGCTCAACTGACAAATAAGGAAATTACCAATCTACCTCAAGTTGGGCAAATAGTCCAAGAAAGTATTCGCATATTACCCCGCAATATTTCTGTAAATGTGGCCTTAGATGAGAATTTGGAAAGAATTGAAGTGGTAGATGCTACTAGCGTTTTTTCGGGAATTAGCCGCATTGCTAATATTGTTACCACCCAAGAAACTGCTGATTATGTATTTGGTAAAGTTGCCCAAATTCCTAGCCGTTATGGTCTTTTTTGCCTGGGTGGTGAACCAATTATTAATACTATCGGGGAAGTTGGAGAAGCGGTGAAGGTGGCAGTACAGCGATTAACACCGCAATTTTCGACTTTGTTGGCATCAAAGTTGTGGCAGTTGACAGAAAATCAAGGTTCTTCCCGTTTACCTGTGAGGGCAACTTTAGAGGTTGTGAATAGCATTGTCCCCTATGTGTTTATGGTGCGGGATACCTTGGGAACTGCTAGTCAGGATAAGATTTTGCAACCACCTGGCTATGAGGGAATTGCTATGCCGACAATTCCTGTAGGTGGTCGCTTGCAATATAAAATCGAAAATTTGAGCGATCGCCCTATATACTTAATTTTAGTGGGTTTAAATAATAATCAAAATGCCTTTGCTTTTTATCCTTGGGAAGTTTTTCCAGCCACAGAAATTCCCCCTAGCAAACCCCAACTAATAGAAACTCTCATTCCTCCAGGCCAAACTATGAAAATACCAGATAATCAATCTGTATCTGGTTGGTTATTACCGACTCGTTATACTTTTTGTGAACACCAAATTATCCTGAGTACCTCACCGTTTCCAGAAACTCTCACAGCATTGGCGATGCCTTCGGCCAGCGCGGCTATCGCTAAATATCCTACCACAGATCAACAAGCTATTGGTCCGATAGTTAATCCTTTGGAAGTTGCCCAAGCCATATTACAGGATTTACATAACGCTAGTCAAGTCGAAACTGATATTAATATTACTGCCAATGATGCCTATGTTTTAGCTGTTAATCATTGGGCAAGCTTGAACTTTAGTTTTCAGGTTGTTTAGGAAGTAGGGGCGCAGGGCCTGCGTCCACTCAAGAGTCACCGAGTCAGTAAGCCCTATTTAAAATACTGTATTTTTACTATGAAAAGCTTTCAAACTTTCAGCTTGCTGTTGTATACGCTCACTAATGCGATCGCACGCTAACTCACAAAGTTCAAAAATATCCGGATCAGCAATGTCATAATAGGCACTCGTTCCCTTGGGTTGACGAGATAAAATTCCTGCTTGAGTTAACACTTTCAAATGCTTAGATAGATTGGCCTGCCCTAAACCAGTCGCTTCCCCAATCTCCATCACATTCATAGAACCTGATTTAAGACAAGTTAAAATTTGTAACCGACTTCCTTCGGATAACACCTTGAAATAGTCAGCCACCGCTGCAATAATAGCTGGATCACCTGTAGACGGCTTTGTTTTTGGCATTATGGCAACTCAATCATCAGCACAACAATTCATCACTATTTAGGATTATAACCAAATATCAATAATTTAGGAATAGGAGATAAAAAAGTTCACCAAATCACAAAAATGTGGTATAATCACTATACAGTTATTAAGTGAATTAATCAAAAATTTTACTTTCTGTTTAACATATCCAAAATCTATTTATGAACGTAAATGATTGAGAATAACTATATACTAATATCTAACCCCTTATTCGTGTTTCCTATGGTTGTAAGTGCTTCGACCACCAAAATCACTTGGGAACTCTTACCCGAAGACTTCGTTTTAGACGATGAACCTGTGGATAATGTCAATCAACCCAGTCTAGCAGCAGCACTCACAGAAAGCCTAGAACTCGCCGGCAAACTTCCAGAAACTGCCCTCGCTACCACCAATTACGGCATCTGTGCCACAGTAAATGATAAATTTGTCATCAAAGCCCCTGACTGGGCTTACGTGCCACAAATTACAGTGCCTAGAGAACAAATCCAACGCAGTTACACCCCCCACAAACAGGGACAAATTCCTACGGTGGTTATGGAATTTCTTTCCGATACAGATGGCAGTGAATATTCTAATAAACATACCTATCCTCCCGGAAAATGGTTTTATTATGAACAAGTTTTACAAGTTCCTGACTACATCATTTTTCAACCAGATATCGGTGAATTAGAAATATATCAATTGCATGAAAATGGACACTATAAATTGCGTTCCTCAGATGACAATAACCGTTACTGGTTAACTGAAATGGAATTATTTATTGGTGTTTGGCAAGGAAAACGCGAAAACCGTCAAGGTTACTGGTTACGCTGGTGGGATCAAGATGGTAATTTGCTACTTTGGGGTTCTGAGTTAGTGCAACAAGAACGACTTGCAAAAGAAACTGCTCAACAACAAGTTAACCAAGAACGACTTGCAAAAGAAGCAGCTTTAAAACGCTTGGAAGAGTTAGAAAAACGCCTGCGAGATGCTGGCATTTCTGACTAACTTTTGCTTTATTTAAAAATCCTGCATGACGCGCTTCATCACGCGCCATTAATTGAAATATTTCTGCTAATAAAGGATTTTTTGCTTTTACCTTGCGTGATAATTCCTTAAGGAGTAAAAATCCTGAAAACTGTTGTGAGTAAAGATTTCAGTAATTGTGTTTTGATAAATCAATAGCAAGAATTTATGAGGTATGGGAGGCGATCGCACAAGCTCTGACTTGTCAGTTTACTTACGCTAGGTGTTGCCTTTAGTGCAGATGGAAGAAACTTACTATTAATCAACAATCAATGGAGCGATATTTACAAATAGCTACATTAAAAGTATTAGTAGATGAAAATATTAGAGCTAGAGCAAAACAAGGAATTAAACCTATTGATGCACTTCATGTAGCTTGTGCAGAAACATCTGAAAGTGATTATTTTATAACCTGTGACAAAAGATTAATTAATCGTTGTCGAGATTTATCACTAAAAGTAATTAACCCAGCAGATTTGATTTTGGAGATAGAAGAAAGATGACAATTAAAGTTATTAACGAACAACAAAATTTACAAGAAGTAATGCAGGTTTTACTAACTCACCTAGAACCAGCAAAAGTAATGAAATTTTGGGCTGCTTGTAAATTAGGTGAAGGAGATTATTTACAACTTAAAGAAAAGCTATTTTCTGAAGAAACAGTTGATAGTTTATATGAGAAAATCAAACAATATCAAGAGTCTGGTGATTAAAGATAGTAATGTTAAACCTAGCCAAAATTCAAACCCTAGCTCAAGAATACAGTCCCCAGGAACTTTTTGCAGCTTTGGTGTGGCAACGTCGCTTTAATGAGTTTAATGGGGAGGAGGTTGTTAGGGATCTTAGTCAACATTCTCATCTATGGGCAGGTTTTCTGTTTACGAAACCAATTTTTGCACCAGATGAACATGGTTTAAGTTTTGGTGGTTTGGTAGATACCTTATTGGCAATGGCAAATTATCGCCCGATGCCAGAATCGAGTATAATACACTTTGTAGCTTATCCTGGCGATACTCTGTACATTTTGACAGAAAACCAAGATACTATCGTGTCTCAGCTTTTGGATTTGGGTAAAAAGTGGCGTGCAGACTCAGTGGATATTACTGATGGTAATAATGAAGAGTATGGTTTGCGACTTCAGCGCAGGTTACAAATGAGGTTACAAGGTGGTTTGGAAGGTGAGTCATTTTGGGAACAGCGAGATGGTGTAGTGATTACTTATTGGTGGGATTAATTGATTAAAAAAATGTCAATCTCTATCCTGTAAATCCTGATTCTGACAAAACAAACAATACTAAATCCTCTCAATCCTTAAATCTAAAAAATCTTGTTTTTCACCTGGGATAGTTTACAGAAAAAATGATTTTTTGATTCCAGCAAAAGTTCTCAATCTCTATCCTGCAAATCCTTTAATCCTGGACATCCTGATTCTGACAAAATAAGGATAATAAATGAAGTGCGATCGCCATATACTATACATAGTCAACTTTTCCGAAGTTTGGGGAGACACATTACCTCCAGCAATTTTAACACAACGTCCAGAAGCCGCATGCAAATTCCCCTGGCATTGTGTCTATATGCCCTGGGAAGGTGGTCATTTATCATTTATGGTGTGTTTTTGAGGTCTGTGATTCTTTGGCCAGCAATTCTCATTTTCAGGTTTTATCGCTCAAAAGTCAGAATCACGGATTATATGGATTAAAAGATGGCGCGGATTAGGTTGTTTGCTATGATCAGAGTCACTAAAATCCGTGAAATCAGTGCAATCCGTCTAATCCGTGATTCTGACCCTATTTGATTTTTTTCAAAATGAGAATTGCTGCATCTTTCTAATCGCATTCCAAGTATTTGTTGTGTAAATAATGAAAATAAAGTAAGACAAATTTTAGCAGGATTAACAATAGTCACAGAACCACAAGAAATAGATTTTGATAAGTAAAAGCTGCATTTTATTTTTACCCTCATCCCCAATCCCCTATTCCCTTACAAATACTTCTCCAACAACAAAGCCAGCTTCTCCTTAGTTGCTGCTGGTGCTTTCTCCAAATTCGTCAAAATCGCATACTTCAAAGCCGAATGCGCCTCACTAGCAGGGGGATTTGCACTCAACCGCTTCACAGTTTCTTGAATTACCTTTTGTGCATTTACCGCATTTTTATGTAAATTCCCAATTACCATTTCCACCGTCACACTATCATGATCGGGATGCCAACAATCATAATCTGTCACCAGCGCCAAGGTTGCATAAGCAATTTCCGCTTCCCGTGCTAACTTGGCTTCCGGTAAATTTGTCATCCCGATTACCGTAGCATCCCAACTCCGGTAGAGATGAGATTCAGCTTGAGTGGAAAAAGCCGGTCCCTCCATACATACGTAAGTACCACCATCATGTAACGTCACATCTGGTAAATTTAAAGAAGCGATCGCCTCCCCCAAAACCCCAGCCAAATTTTGGCAAATCGGTTCACCAAAAGTAATATGTGCCACAATCCCCTCACCAAAGAACGTAGAAATGCGATTCTTAGTTCGATCAATAAACTGATCAGGAATTACCATATCTAGGGGTTTAGCTTCCGCCTTCAAAGAACCCACAGCGCTCGCGGAGATTAAATATTCTACTCCTAATTGCTTCATCGCGTAAATATTCGCTCGAAACGGCAACTCAGAAGGTAACAAGGTATGATTACGACCATGACGTGCTAAAAACGCCACTCGGGTTTCCTCTAAAGTTCCGAGAATAATCCCATCCGACGGTGAACCAAAAGGGGTAGAAATCTCTATTTCCTCCACATCTTTCAGTGCTTCCATCTTATACAACCCGCTTCCACCAATGATGCCAATTCTAGCTACCGTCATAAACTATCCACTTTCTCATTAATTGAACTAACAAGTAATTTTACAGAAAACCTGTCCCTTGATAAAATTTTTGATATACAATTCCCAATTAAACATGACTAATTTACCAAAAGGATTAATTGTTTCCTGTCAAGCACCTGTAAACTCTCCATTACATGATCCTTATGTAATTGCAGCAATGGCAGAAGCAGCAGTTAATAATGGGGCTGTAGCTGTGAGAATTGACACACCTATTCATATTCAAGCTGTGCGGCAAAAAGTCCAAGTTCCAATTATTGGACTGTGGAAACAAGTAATAACTGGTTCTGATGTTTATATTACACCACAGTTTCATCACGCTGTGGCTGTATCTGAAGCAGGTGCAGATATTATTGCCATAGATGCTACTACGAGAAATCGTCCCGGTGATGAAAAGTTGGCAGATATTATTACTCTCATCCATCAGAAATTAAATCAGCCAGTTATGGCAGATGTAGATACCTATGAGGCTGCACAATTAGCTGTAAATGCAGGTGCAGATATTGTGGGAACTACTCTTTTTGGCTACACGACAGCAACTCAAAACTTTTCTCCTCCTGGTTGGGAATTACTCACTAAAATCATAGAAGATCTTGATACTTTTGTGATTTGTGAAGGTGGTGTTGCTTCCCCGGAAATGGCTAGAAAAGCTTTGGATTTAGGTGCTAATGCTGTTGTTGTTGGTGGGGCAATTACTGGAATTGATTTGTTAGTTAAAGCTTATGTAATGGGAGTCAAAAATTAAGAGTTTTTTACTGGATGGGTTTTACTCCATTAACAGTAATTGCGAAGGTTCTAATTGTACATACCAGGGAAAAGGTTGATTTTGAATATTTTCCCATTTTTCTTTATAGATTTCTCCTTGTAAGTGATAGTCATGGGGATGATTACCAGGAAAATGTAGTTTGAGAAATACTGTCATGCGGTGAGGTGTTTCACTGGTACGCACTAAATAACAGGGAAAGGTGTTGACTTTTTGAGGATCTTTGGTGAAAATTAGATGATGAGCGCGAATACCAACATGAGATAATTGTGAAGGTATTTTCTCTCTGACTTGAAGAGTGCAATCCCAATCAATTGCTTCTATCCGTTGGGGAGACAAAATACTAGCACGGGAAAAGTTTTTACAACCTGTAAGTTGGGCGACATTTATACTCGCAGGATGTTGAAAAATCTCATATTTAGAACCATAATGTGCTTCTTTTCCCTGTCCTAATACTAATAGATTGGGACATAGCCGATAGGCTTCTTCCATATTATGAGTAACAAACAAAGTTACACCAGAATAATCATCCAGAATTTCTGTAACTTGTTGTTCTAATTGACTGCGAAGATGGGTATCTAAAGCGGAAAATGGCTCATCTAAAAGTAGTGCTTCTGGTTTACTTGCTAAAGCCCTAGCTAATGCTACCCGTTGCTGTTGTCCCCCGGAAAGTTGATGCGGATAGCGATCGCCAAATCCTTGTAATTGCATGGTTATTAACTGCTTTTCTACCTCTTCCTTAACATTTACAGATTTGGGTATGCCAAAAGCGATATTTTCCGCCACAGTAATATGTGGAAATAAGGCATAGTTTTGGAATAAAAAACCAATTCGGCGTTGATGAATGGGCAGATCAATTTTCTTTTCTGAGTCAAATAATACCCGATTATTTAAAACTATTTGTCCTTTATTTGGTGTTTCTATGCCGGCAATACAACGTAAAATCATACTTTTTCCAGCCCCAGACCCCCCCAATAATCCCAATGGTTGATTATCAGTATTTAAGGTAACTTGCAGATGAAAATTAGCTAGTCTTTTTTCAATATCTAAAAATAAGCCATTGGACGAAGAATCTTCTAATAATAAAGAAGATTTTTTTGCTAATTCTATTTGATTTGCAGATGGTTTGGTCAATTTTGATTTATATGCAAGTTCTTGCCAATAGTTAGCTAAAATAATGCCTGAAAGAGAAATGATCATCATGGTAATTGACCAAAACCAAGCTTCATTTATTGACCCAGCTTCTACTGCGAAATAGATCGCCATTGGGATAGTTTGCGTTTGTCCAGGGATATTTCCTGCTAACATCAAAGTTGCCCCAAATTCACCTAAAGCCCGGGCAAATGCTAAGGTGGTGGCAGCAATAATCCCCGGAAATGCTAGGGGTAAACTAATCCGCCAAAAAATTGTCAATTCCTTCGCACCTAATGTTCTGGCTACGCGCAGTAAATTGGTATCAATTTGACTAAAAGCTGCCAATGCAGTTTTATACATCAATGGGAATGAAACTACTATAGCAGCGATCGCCGCACCGTACCAAGTAAACACAATTGTCGTATTGAACGGTTCTAGTAGTTTACCCACTGGACCATTTTTCCCAAAAAATATCAGCAGTAAAAATCCAACCACAGTGGGGGGTAAAATCAACGGTGCGACAAATATTCCCTCAATTAAAGATTTACCTTTACCACGATATCCCAACATCCAATAAGCAGCAAATACACCCAAAAAGAAAGTAATAAACGTTGCCAGTAAAGCCGTTTTTAACGATATCCAAAGCGGTGATAAATCCTGTGGCATAGTTTTCCAAGTTTGACTACATAGTTAAATTGATTTAGGTCAACTTGGTTGGTATTATACCTTGAAATGGCGATATTTCAGGACAATGCTACCAAAAATTTTGGTAAAAAATCTTAAATATTGTAAATTTATTTGATAATACGACTATTTATCATGTAGAATTAAGGGTTTTGTAAGGAAATTGAAAATGCAAGTTAGTGCGCGTAATGCCCTGAAAGGTATTGTCAAACAAATTGCCGTTGGTTCTGTAAATACGGAAGTAACAGTAGAAATTGGACCTGGTGTAGAAGTAACATCAATCATTACCAAATCATCAGCAGAAAAGCTCAATCTTGTCGAAGGTAAAGAGGTATATGCAATTGTTAAATCAACCGATGTAATCATTGCCATTGACTAAAGTAGTCAGGCAATCCAACAATTTAGAGACGTTACATATAAGTTTCATCTCATGATCTCTCAGGGTTTGATCATATCATTACTAGTCACCAAGATGTTGCTCAAGCGATCGCTTCGGGATTTGCTGATGCAGGTATTAGCACAGCATCCGTAGCCGCAGCCTTTGGACTAGGATTTGTCCCTCTCCGTCAATCACGATACGATTTAGTAATTCTTAAAGAATATCTAGAAGAAACACCAGTACAACAATTACTCAGTACATTGGAACATCCTCTGGTACACTCTCAATTACAAATTCTCGGCGGCTACGATATCAGCAAAATTGGGGAAGTTGTCGCTACTGTTTAGGTTTTGTGATTTTCTGCTCACGCAGAGGCGCAGAGACGCAGAGAGTAAGAGTTAGTAAGGACGGGTTAACTCGTGTCGGGATAGTTCAATTCGTCTTTACTTTACTTATTAGTCCTTGGTACGAATAACCAATAAAAATTTCCCAAAACTGTAAATATGTTCAGGATTTTTACCCTGTTTGCGGTGGAACGCGCACCTCCCGCACAGTTCTACACGCCCTCACATCTGATGTGAACTCTTCATCATGACGACTCAACAAATAGGAGATATTATGTCCGACGAAAAAATTAGACAAATTGCTTTCTACGGTAAAGGCGGTATCGGTAAATCTACTACTTCCCAAAATACTTTAGCTGCTATGGCGGAAGTTGGTCAACGTATTTTGATTGTAGGATGTGATCCTAAAGCCGACTCTACCCGTTTGATTCTCCACACTAAAGCCCAAACCACTGTGCTGCACTTGGCTGCGGAACGAGGTGCAGTAGAAGATCTAGAACTTAATGAAGTTGTACTTGAAGGCTTTCGGGGGATTAGATGTGTAGAATCTGGTGGTCCTGAACCTGGTGTTGGTTGTGCTGGACGGGGTATCATTACCGCTATCAATTTCTTGGAAGAAAACGGTGCATACCACGATGTAGATTTTGTATCTTACGATGTATTGGGTGACGTTGTGTGTGGTGGTTTTGCCATGCCCATTCGAGAGGGAAAAGCCCAAGAAATCTACATTGTTACCTCTGGGGAAATGATGGCGATGTTTGCGGCTAATAACATTGCTCGTGGTGTTCTCAAATATGCTCATACTGGCGGTGTGCGCTTGGGTGGCTTGATTTGTAACAGTCGTAAAACTGACCGGGAAGATGAATTAATTACTACACTAGCATCCAGATTAAGTACCCAAATGATTCACTTTGTCCCCCGTGACAACATCGTGCAACACGCAGAATTGCGTCGGATGACTGTCAATGAGTACGCACCTGATAGCAACCAAGCTAATGAATATCGGACATTAGCTAACAAGATTATCAACAATACCAATCTTGCCATTCCTACTCCTATTGAAATGGACGAGCTAGAGGATTTGTTGATTGAATTTGGTATTTTGGAAAGTGAAGAAAATGCCGCTAAACTAGCTGGTGCTGCTATTACTCAAGCTGATGCTACTAAAAAGCAAGAAGACGCTGAAGGTGAAGCATTAGAAGCCCTGAAAAAAGGCGATGTAGAGATTGTTTCTGGAAGCAAGAAGCATAAGTAATGGTAATTGCTTTCACTGGCACAAGCAGTCCTAGCACTGCGGTTAAATAGGTCAATAGTGGACTCTGATAGTCCACTTTATCTCCCCATTATCTCCCTGCTGTAACTGATTCATAAATAACTCTATATAGTGTAGTTTCTGGTTTTTGTTTCCTCGTTCTATTGGTTGGTTTTCAGGGGATGGAAAATGATTCTGTGTTTCCCATTCCCTTTTATCTTCTAAACAAAACTTGACCGGGGATTTTAGATTTTAGATTTTAGATTACAAAACTTTCGGTTCTATCGTTCCCTTTATGTGAAACAATACTTATTGTAGGTTGGGTTGTTCGCTGTCTTCGTTGCGGAGCAATCGGGACGAAACCCAACACCTCCTACTATCCTCTCGCTAATGTTGGGTTTCACTTCGTTCAACCCAACCTACGAAAATTGAATTAATATTTTATTCCAT
>NZ_JAQMSE010000215.1:0-2549 GCF_028330045.1 Aphanizomenon sp. CS-733/32 | reverse complement strand
GTTTAACAGCTAAACGCCCAGAAGATGAGCCAGTGCGGTCTTGGGGTTTCCCCAAGTAGAGCAACTGGCGGTATCAGGACGCACTTTTGTGCAAACGTACTGAGTCTGGGAACTTGTGCAAACAAGATATTAAGATTGTGAAATCTTAAGAATCCCCGTGTCTTTAGACCGGGGAGTGTCAAAATTATAACTCTCTGCGCCTCTGCGTGAAAAAAAAGTGATTTTAATTTTTTAATTAGTTCGTGATTATTTATAGAACGAACTTCCAGCCATGACACTAATTTTACAGCTAAAACAGCAGGATGATTTCCTGTGGTTAATTCTTCATAGACTTGTTGAGGAATTATCACTCTGCCAAAAATAGCCTGAAGTAAATCTAATTTACCAATTTTAGCAAGTTCACTACCAAAAATGATTATAAATCATCATCTGGATTTATACCCATTTCCCGTAGACGTGCTGCTAATTTTGCGGCTTTGTGTTCTGCTTGTTCAGCTCTTAATTTTTGTAATTGGGCTTCTTCTTTACCTACCAATAATAAATTACCATCTAAATCCCACCAACGTAGCCAAAGTTGTTCAGGATTATTTAAGTAACTTCCTTGCCATAGTCCCAATTCTACACCTAATGGCGCAATAGGATAATGTCCACGCTCGTTAGGCTGGATTTTTTGGTAAGAAAAATCTACCAAGTGATAAACCTCTAATTTATCATTATTAACTTCATAAATGGCATAATAGGGAATGCGGATAATGCGTTCATATACCCAGAATTTACCTGGTTTTTCACCTTCCTGTAACCCAGCTAGAGGAGTTGTATCTCTTTCTTCATTACCATTACCACTGGCTAATTCTATAGCAATTAATGGAGGAATATATTCCCGCCATAAGACATAAGAACGGCGAATTTTACCTGCTAATCTTGGTGCTACATCTGGGACATAAAACCAATCTGGTGCTACTGTACCTTTTTCCGGTGGTTCAGTTTCTCGCCAATAAATCCCACAATCTTGACCTATACAAAATTGTCCGTCGGGATGTAATTTTTGTAAAGTTTGAATTATGGAATCTGTGATAATTATACTTTGGGGATGTTCTTGAAAGTTTTTCACGAAAGTACCATCAGACTCTGGGAGTTGAGTATGATCAGGAAACTGCGGTGGTATAGCAATATCAGCCAGGGTTTCACTCATACTGTTTAAAAGATTGCAGTTGTTAGTTTAGTATTATATCAGAGAACAGGAAGCGCGGAATTACTGAATATTGTATTATAAAGGTTATACAGTCATCTGCCACAGTTTATGATCTGCTGCTTAAACCCGGATTGTTCCCAACCTGTCAACCCTGATGATCACAAGTTCTGTCAATCTTGCAGAACCCCGTTGATAGCATTATTAATCAATCGCTTTCGAGTATTGCGGGTGCTTTCTAATGAAGGTGGTTTTGGGACTTGTGCGAAATTCTCTTAGCTGTTCTAATGGCATTGTCAATCTGATAACTCTTTTACATTTATCAGCATTGAACATTTTGCGATCAGTTTTACATCACTGACCGCTTTTTTTCGCCAATTCTTTATTCTCTATAACTTGTAGTCTTTTTAACTCGTATTTTCTCAGTAGATTTAACTTATATTTCTGTTTTTAGTCTAAACTCCAGTTAGCAAGACAAGCTTTCGCAGTTTAAAGGTTGTAACCAGGGTAAAATAATAGCCGCTTTTGATACAAGGATTTTTGTAGCTTTTAGGTGTTTACATGAAAAATATGATAGAAAATTTCAAGCTCGAATCGAACATAGCAGCGATTCCTACGGAGTGCTTCGCTATCGCACCTCCCATTTTTTATTTAAAATCTGGTACAGATTTGTTATTCCCATAATGGATGGGTTAGGGAGGGAGCGATCGCGAAGCACTCCGCAGGAATCACTAAACTTGCTGTAGTTTCTGTACAAACTGAAGTCTTGGCAATGGTTCTAATGGAGTAATCACGGGGGAGTAGTGACAGTAACAAATAACTACTAACTCAAACCCACCAGCAGGTAAGTTGGGTACATATTCCTCAACCCTTGTTACTTCCCAATCCCCTACCCTGCTATGGGTACTTGCACCTGGAAACTGAGGATCTATAAATTTTTCAACTGTGTGAAAATCTCTCAATCTGTACCCAGGCTGGGGAATTGTTTTTTTAGAACTGTCATAGTGTTCTGCAAGAATATCTGTACAAGCACCTGTGTGAGCTAATAGCATTTGCTCCCACTGTTGGGCGCTTGCGTCCTCAGCTTTGAAAATAATGTACTTACTCATCTTTGTTACCCTCTTGATAATTAGGAAACTGAGTATCACCCTCAAAAACACAGTCGAATTTAAGGACTTTAGATTTTGTCGTTTCTACTCGCAGTAGATTCCATCCATACTTAGGGCTTGCTGAATAAACCGAAAACCTAGATATATTAAGAGTTTCCGGGGTAAAAAAGTGAATTAGGTGCAAGGAATAAGCATTGAAACCATTAAAAACCTATCACTTTCTGGAATTTGAGACTATTCTTATATCTTTC
>NZ_JAQMSE010000214.1:0-16497 GCF_028330045.1 Aphanizomenon sp. CS-733/32 | reverse complement strand
TTTAAGCCAGACCAAGAATCAATTAGCAATGCTTGTAAGTGAAAACATAATTAATTATATGAAGTAATTTGAGTAAATATAATATTTTCTAATCATCCAAATCTAAAAATAGGAAAAACACAGTATTTCCTAAAATAGACACAAAAAAAAGTCATAATAATCCGCCGCAGTAATGCGGAAAGATTCATGACTAGAAAAGTTATGGCAATGGCTGTTTCTGAAGTATTAGAAAGTTTAGTCATCATTCGGTCAAGACTATATCTTCTTTTCCCTTCTCCGAATTTACCTTCAATACAATTACGCTCTCTCTCGTCTAATTGTGCCTGCTTCTTGGTTTCTTTGCTGACATTTGTTGGTGGTCTTCCTAATGGTGGACCACTAATTCTGCTCCCTGGCTTGATTTAATAATCCTAAATCTGTCGGATATTTAATATCTGCTGGTACACAAGTTGCATCTAATTTTAATTTCCCCTGATTTTTATTTTCATCTATCTTTTCTTCTCCCGCTTCCACACTAATAACTTTTTTTCTGTTTCTTCCTCACTGATTTTATCTTCATTATTCTTCACCATGCTTCTATTCATTCTATTCACTAATTCTATATCTATTCTTTGTCTAAAATGAACTAACATTGATGCCTCAAATGGTGCTTCATTACTATAGCTATTCAATCCTATAAAGTATTGTAGATATGGGTTTTCTCTTATTTGCTCTACTGTTTCTCTATCACTTAAACCCAATTTTTCTTTAATTATTAAAGATCCTATGGCTATCCGAAAAGACTTTGCTGGTGCGCCCATTTCTATTGTGAATTGTTTTGCATATTCATCTTCAAATTCTGACCATGGAATTAAATTTGCCATTATTACCCATCTATTATCCTCTGCCAATTGTCCCTCAAATGGCAGTTTAAACTTTTCTATGGGAGTAGGTAGAGTTGCAATTTTTTTATACATTTTCTATATTTATGTGAGGATTTTTACCCATTTTACCCTATTGTCTTGCACTTTTTTCCCATTTATAGACTTCAATCACTATTTGTACAAGGGTTTCAGCTTTAATCAGCAAGCCCTAAATAGCATTAAAAGGGAAATGGTGTGAGAAAGTAAAACTTAGTAACAAAAGAAAAAAATGAATTGATAACCAAATAAGAAATAATTGATGACAACAGAAATATTAGAGGAAACTGTTGTGAAATTAAAACCTCAAGAAATACAAATTCAGAACATAGACCATCTAGGGATAGTAGCAGGAATAATAGACTCAATCGGATTAGTAGAAATAATCAACGAAATAATAGGAGTCGAAAAAGAAGCCCAAAAATTTGGAGTATCACTATGATTCTATCTTGAGTGAATATAAAGCCCAACAATCATGTGAAAGAGGGTTTGGTTTTCTCAAAGACCCATTATTTTTTGCAGATAGTATTTTCCTCAAAAGTCCTGAGAGAATAGAGTCTCTGGGAATGATTATGGGTTTATGTCTACTGGTTTATACTTTAGCTCAACGTCAAATTAGAAATGCTCTGAAAGATTCTAAATCAACAATTAAAAATCAATTAGGTAAAGCAACTGACCGCCCTACTTTACGCTGGATTTTTCAATGCTTTCAATGTATTCATTTCGGCCGATTTTAACACTTATTTCTTGTAGTGCGGGCATCTTGCCCGCACTAATTATACAAATTACAGCAAATTGTCATCAAACCCGGAACAAGAACCCCACCCCCAACCCCCTCCCCGCAAGCGATGAGGGGGCTAAGATGTACCTTATATGATTGGAAATCGCTGTAAATGCACAACAGCTTATAGAAACGATGTCCTGAAAGAGTTCTTTTTGCTGGAAGTTTTCCAGATACGTCCGCTGGAGAGTTTTGACAGATACTCCTATTTTTTGAGCAAATTCATGGGGTTTAAACATAAAAACCGTACGAACAAACTTACAAGCGTATTCTTCGACAAAAATGAAGCGTACTTCTATGGATAACAACTATATGATTCAAGTTCTCAGTTGTTGTTTTCTTGACTCTACTTTAGATTCCTCTCAACCCTTCTGTCAAGCCTAATTGAGATGCTCTTACCCTGGATAGCAAAGTGCTGCTGCAAGCAGTTCGCCAATCTCAAATCCCCAAACGACCATTTTTCATTGTGTGACAGTTTAGGGTGCGGAAGGTGGGTTGCAATACCCCGATTAAACATGACCATAGAACTCGCGATGAACGGCAACAGAATAGGCATAATCTAATAGAGTACCCCAACTAAAAACCGGAAGACGAATCGCCTGTTGGATTGATCGAGCAAAAGGTTGAGTTCCAGAACATTCTAGAAGTAAGGCTCCCATTTGCGGATGATGCTGATAAAAATCAACAGCAAGTGTGATCAATTCTTGCTCAATTTTTTCATAATTGGCTCCTCGTGATAAGGGATCAGAAGCCATGTAAAGGTTAGTAATTTCCGGACAAAGTCCCGACTCCATAATTCCCTCAATCACATAATTGCTGTTTGGTTGAATGCCGACAGCTTCTAGGTGGACTGATGTTAAAACATTTTTTGAGAAAACGAGGATACCAACAACCTGATTATTCCCAATTAAATTTTGTGCCAAAGGCACTTGCAATAAGCTGGACATAAAAACGGGAACTTTAACATAGCCAGCAATTTCTTTTTGAAAATAGGCGAAATAACCGCATTCTCCTGCGATCGCTCGACACCCGATTTTTTCTAGTTTCTTAGCGGCTTTTTGAATGGGAGCAAGATAAGATGTCTTATCAGCATTAAACAGTAATCCTTTCCCATCTAAACCTTCAGCAATTTCATATTGGATGGGAAACGGATAGGCGCTGGCGTTACGAGTGTCACCCGGAAATCCGGGGTATTGTTCGTCGAGAATAATCACCCCAAGTCCCATGCCATAACAATGTTTATGGGGGGATGTTTGGATATGATGAATATTGAAATTTCTTTGCTGGTATATCATTTAATGCGATCCACTCCTCTCCATCTGACTTTCAGATAGCGATCTAACTAATAAGTCTCCGTTGCCGATAACGGTGCGACACGAACGCCTTTCAATAAAACAGTTCCCCTTCCATTCTCTAATTCCTCGGAAAGATCAACCCAGGTTTTTTTCAAATGGTTAAACTGAACAGCTTCTTTATTGAATGATTTAAGATTGTCAAGAATTGATTAAATTTCTCCTATTTTCTTTAAGCTCAAATGGTAGTTCCAGTATTTAGAATTGAGTAGTTCGTCGCCTCTCCAAGCGGCTGGACTATTTAGTAAGTTCATAGATTTATTCTCAAAAATTAGAATGATAATTAGGGAACTGGGTTGGGATAACGAGCGTGTATTTGATCGATTTCGGTCAAAATTTCTGGAGTTAATACAACATCTACACAGCTTATATTTTCTTGCAATTGCTCTAGAGTAGAAGCTGCGATAATCGTGCTAGTGACAAACCAGCGCGATCGCACAAAACCTAATGCTAACTGCACTGGTGTTAAGCCATTTTTATCGGACAGATCCACATAAGCTTGAACTGCTTCTTGAAAATGGGGTTTTCGGTAGCGTCTGTCAAATTTTGGGAATAAATCGATTCTCGATCCGGGCGGGGTTTGAGAGAGATATTTTCCAGTTAAATGGCCAAAACCCAGGGTACTATAAGCGATTAATCCGACGTTATGAAACCGACAGGTTTCTGCTAAATTAATTTGAAATACTCGGTTAGTCAAATTAAAAGCATTTTGAATGGAAACGATTTTAGGTAATCCCAATTGTTGGGCTAGATGGCAAAATTCGCATACGCCCCAAGGCGTTTCATTACTCACTCCTAAATAACGAATTTTTCCGGCTTTAACTAATTCGGCAAAGGCTTCTAACTGCTCTGCGATCGCTACAGTTTCCCGTTCATAATTAGGATCATAATCAGGATCACCAAACAAAGGAACATATCGATCAGGCCAATGAATTTGGTAGAGGTCAATGTAATCTGTTTGAAGTCGCCTCAGACTACCTTCTACTGCTTCTTGAATATTCTTACGATCTATGCGATTCTTCCCTTCCCGAATCCAAGTTATGGGAAGAGTTTGCCCCCCAGATGGACCAGCGATCTTAGTTGCAATAATCACCTGATCGCGTGGTTGCGTGACTAACCATTTGCCAATGTATTCTTCTGTTTTACCTTGAGTTTCTGAACAGGTAGGCGCGGGATACATTTCGGCAGTATCAATAAAGTTAATTCCTCGATTAAAAGCATAACTTAATTGATTTTTAGCCTCTTCTAATGTATTTTGTTTTCCATAATTCATCGTTCCTAAACATAATTCAGAAACGAGTAAGTCACTATCACCAAGATTTCTATATTGCATTACAACCTACTCCAAAACAAAACATATTTCTTCCAAGTTGAAAAACTAAATACCGATTACTTTCTGCCAAGTAAGAGGCTGATTGGTTATGCCAAATGTTTGCTCGTCGGGATTAATAGATTCTGGATCGAGATAGGTTCCAAATAGGCGATCAAAAATAGTAAAGTAGCTACCCAGATTGTAAGCCCCTAGTCGCGTATGGTGTAAGCTATGATACTGAGTCATAACAAAAATCCATTGCATATTTAATATCTCGTAACGGGTTGATTCTTTCCGAAAAAAACCAAATTAGTCCAGCCGTTACAAAAGTTGCTAACCAGCCAATCATTATCTGTGTAATCATTCTTAACTCCAGAGATGGTATTCTTCTAAATACATCTAAACCCCAATAATTTTTCGGGGGGTGACAAGTGCATTATCGCCTGATGCAAATTGAATCTGTTCTAGGGTTACTGTATCAGGATCAACATACGTGCCGAAAATGCGATCAAATACTGTAAAAAGGGCGCCTAAATTCTTAGTCACTGAACCTGTTTCTACATGATGAATAGAATGAACTCTAGGCGTAACATAAAACCATTCAATAAACTTCATCCAGGGTTGCCACTTAACGTTTAAATGAATCCAGTTGTCGTGAATAATATAATGAATGCCGACAAAAACAGAGATCATGGCGACACCGAATTCTCTGGGAAACCGAGAACGGTATTCAACCACCTTTAAGGGATCGAGAAGTTCCCAAATCCAAAACAGCAGTCCAGACCCAAATAAAACTAATAACCCAAGCAAAACTTGATTAATCACAGCCTACCTCACTTAACAACAACATGAATAATTTTAATTATTCAGATTTCTCTAAAAATGGATAATCTAAATAGCCTCTTTCGTCTCCACCCGTGAACGTTGAACGATCGTAAACATTGAGCTTGGCATTCAGAGCAAAGCGTTTCGGCAAATCAGGATTTTCAATACATCGAAATTCATCCCCTGATTCAGCAAGTTGATCGCTGGCTCTGGAGTGTTGTTACACGCTCGCTCAGAACAGATGGGATTTGTTATCCTACCAAAGCGTTGGCTAGTTGAGAGAACTTTTGGTTGGTTCAATTGGTGTCGCAGACTCAGTAAGGACTATGAGATTCTACCTGAAACGACAGAGGCTTTTATTTATACTGCAATAAATTGTAATAATTCGTTTAATTTTAAAACACCTTGCGTAGTCAAAATCACTTATAAGCTTTTCAGATATCCTCTCAGTTTTTGACCCTTTTTTTCTTTGTGAAAAATCCGGGTTTAGAAGCTAATTATAAAATAAATCTAAGGGACAGGAGAAAGGAGTTTTGATAACAGTAAGATACTTCATATGCAGTTTATTCACATAAATAGATAGATGGTTAATAGCTTTGATGAGTGGTCTAGGCTTAAAGAAGTCGTTGTTGGTTCGCCCATCAACTACAATACTCAGGATTTAGAACTGTCTTTTAAAGTCTTTTTTCATGATGTTGCTTACTCCTCATTTTGTTATCCTTACTACTACAGTGGTGCAGAAAGTCGTAGTAAGGATAACAGTGTTTGCCAAGAGAACTCTCAAGACACTCAAACTTTTACTACTCACAGCCTCAAGAAACAGTATTTACAGGAACTGAATGAGGATGTCGAGGAACTAGTTAGTACCTTACAAAAATTGGGTATAAAAGTTCATAGACCGATTCCTTTAACTCGATCAATAAGATTTGAAACGCCCTATTGGAAAGCTGATTGCATTCCTGCTTTAAATATTAGGGATCAAGCCATCATTATGGGCAATGAAATTTTAGAAACGCCACCCCAGGTTCGCGCTAGATATTTTGAAAATGATTTGCTTAAGCAAATCTTTTACAAGTATTTTGAACAAGGGGCAAAATGGACAAATATGCCCAAGCCAATTATGACTGATCGATCCTTCGATACTTCCTATATTTCCGGTCAAAATGTGCCAGCAATCGAGGAAGTTTATCCGCAAAATGAATCAGAATTTGATATTGGTTACGAGATCATGTTTGATGCCGCCCAGTGCATCCGTTTTGGCAAAGATATCCTGATCAATGTAGCGACTAAAAACCATTATTTAGCTTATCAATGGTTGCAACGTCATTTTGAAGGTAAATTTAACTTTCATTTGCTATATCAGTTCGCGGATAATCACATTGATAGCATTATTTTGCCCCTAAAGCCTGGTAAGCTTTTGCTACGTAACCCTCAGTTTTTTGATCGCTTACCAGAACCCCTAAAAAAATGGGATATAATTTATCCCCCAGAACCAACGGAGAATATTTTCCCGACTTATGATGATGATGATTTGATCCTAACGACAAAGTACATTGATTTGAATGTATTGTCTGTTGATGAGGATAAAATTATTGTCAATTCTCTATTTCCAGAGTTGATAAAAACTTTAGAAAAGCACGGGTTCACTGCCATACCTGTGCAGCATCGACATCGGAGAATTTTTGGGGGCGGTTTCCACTGTTTCACCCTTGATACTGTTCGCGAAGGCTCATTGGAAGACTATTTCAGTTAACGTTCAAATATGTTGGTTTCTATTATTTCCCTTGTTTTTACTGCGGTTTTGCCGATTCTCATTGGAGTCGTTTTTTTAACTCCTTTTCCACACTGGCCTACTTACTTTAAAATCTGGCATCATATATTTTTTGATCCAGAACCGTCTATTGGTTTTAAGGATAGACGTAAGCAGGCTTTTTATCTACTGAACTATGCGCTCAAGCTGCCATTCATTGCTTTATGTTGGTGCTTGGATGACTTGTTTTTTCCCCAGTATCGACAGCAGGTAATTCGCACTCCTGTTTTTGTTGTGGCTCAACCCCGCAGTGCTACCACATTTTTGCATCGTACTCTTGCATCTGATGAGAAAACGTTTTTCGGTATTCGGTTGCTGGAGTGGCGCTATCCTTCGATACTACTGCAAAAGCTATTTCAGGCAACTGGTTTTTTGGAGCGGATGAGCCAGGTTAATTATTGGGGAAATAGTGACCAGGCTAAATTCGCTGAAAAAATGCACTACAGCTATCTCAATGATTATGAAGATGATGGTTTTCTATTTGAAGAATGCTTTTTTCACCAATTTTATGTGATTAATCGTTTTCCTTATCCTAACCTATTGGATAGTTTGAATAACTTTAGCAAACTTTCCCAAAAAACTCAGGAGAGGATGTTACGAACTCAATATCAGGTGATTCAAAAGGTGCTTTATTTGCGGGGTGGAAATCTGATTTACATCTCAAAAGACAATGAATGTTATCAGCGATTGGAAATGATGCGTTCTTTGTATCCTGATGCGTTGTTTATCACGATTACTCGTCCTTCGGAACGGTTCATGAAATCCTACATCACGCTAATTAACCAGTCGGCTTACTGTAAGTCGGGAGTTAATGTTAGTCAAATTCCTGATTGGGAATCAATGCAACGATCGGTCCGAGTAGAAGCAGCTAACCAAACAATTCAATTTTTTGATAGTTTGCCTGACAAGCAAAAACTTTGTTTCTCTTTTGACCGCTTAACTCAAAATATCAAAGATTCAGTGGAACTCGTCTATCAATATCTGGGTATTTCCCTAACCCCAGAGCAAAGCGAATATTTGGAGAATTTGGATACTCAACAAAATCTCCGAGATGCAGGTTACAAAACAGGGAATGAGCAGTTTCAAGAGTTTGAGTTTTTTGATCGCTTTGCCGCCGAAGTAGACAAAAACCACGCTGCTTTGTTGCAGTCAGGTCACTTAATTAAGTAGCCGATCATGGAAACTGAACAAACAGCCAAAATCTTAAAGCAGTGGTTTGAAAGTTGGGCAAAAGATGACATCGAAATTGTACTTGATGGTTTGTCCGAGAATGTCATTTTTTATGCTCCTCAGAATGAACACAACAAAGCGATTCCCTATCTGGGTAAAAGAGTCGGTCGTCAGGCGGTGAGGTCAGCTTTTGAAATCCGAGCGCAAACGACGAAACTCTTGAATTATGAGTTGTTGGAGTTCATTGTTGAGGGCAATAAAGCCTGTATTATTTCTCGTACCCAAGAGATTTGTAAGCAAACCGAGCAAATTTTTGAAATTGAAGATGCTCAATTTATTGTCTTAGATGAAGCGGGCAAAATTTCCTCCTGGAGTTTCTATTTTGATCCGAATCCAGAAGTGGCTGCATTTACAGCCAACCTGGATACAGAATTAATTCAGGCTGTGCAGAACAATCAACTTTCTGTTGTGCAATCTTTGTTAGCGATCGGTGCAAATGTCAATATCAGAGATAAAGATGCTAAAGGTCATTTAACGCCATTAATGATCGCTACACAGCAAGGAAATGCAGAGATGGTAAGGCTGCTTTTAGATTCGGGTGCTGACCCTTATATGCTTGATAGTGCTTCTGGAGATTCGGTATTACACCAAGCTTGTCAAGGCGGAAGTGTGGATGTCCTACAGCTTTTGATTGAAGCAGGTGCTTTTGTCAATGCGGTGAGTCCAACGGGAAACCATGAAACCCCCTTACACCATGCCTTGCAACATGGACATCAAGCTTGTGCAGAGGTTTTAGTTTATGCAGGCGCAGAGCTAAATCTGACCGAGGGGATAGGGTAGATGGATTCATTAAAGCTATTACAACCCTTTAAGCTGGGAAATTTACAGTTACCCAATCGTATAGTAATGGCCCCGTTAACACGGCGACGGGCTGATTATCATCTGGGTCCCACTCCCCTGAATGCTCTCTATTATGCTCAACGGGCTTCTGCGGGGTTAATTATTAGCGAGGCTACTCAAATTTCTCCCCAAGGTATCAGTCTGCCCCGAACTCCAGGGATCTATAGCCCAGAGCAAATAGCGGGATGACAACTGGTAACGCAAGCGGTTCACGAGCGCGGCGGTCGCATTTTCCTGCAACTGTGGCATGGTGGACGATGTTCTCATCCCTCTTTGCAACCTCAAGGTGCTTTACCTGTAGCGCCGAGTGCGATCGCCCCTAACGAGGAAAAAGCATTAACCGCTACTGAGGAAGAAGTAGATTTTGTTATCCCCAGACCACTCTTGAGTTCAGAAATTCCTGGGATTATCGATCAACATCGTCAAGCTGCCAAAAATGCAATGCAAGCAGAGGCAGATGGTGTAGAAATTCATGGGGCTAGTGGTTATTTACTCGATCAGTTTCTCCAAGATAACAGTAACCATCGAACCGACGCTTATGGAGGCAGCATTGAAAATCGAACCCGTTTACTCATGGAAGTGACAGCCGCTGTGATTGAGGTATGGGGATCGAATCGGGTAGGTGTGCGCTTGTCACCTAGTAGCACATTCCAAGATATGAATGATTCTAATCCAGAAGCTTTATTCAACTCTGTAGTTACTCAACTTAATTCATTGAATCTAGCTTATCTACATATTGTCGAACCTCGGATTAAAGGCAGCCATGATGATTTTACTGTCAAGAAAGCAGAGCTTGGCGTTCAACATTTTCGACCTTTATATCACGGCACATTAATCACAGCAGGAGGGTATACAAGGGAAACTGGAGAAGCTGTTCTTGTCCAGGGTGATGCCAATATGGTGGCTTATGGTCGATTATTTATTGAAATCTTAAACTCTTCTAAACTTACCCATTATGTCCCTAGAATCTCCACTTGAACAACTTGAACATCCCCCCACGTTATCAGAGCAAAAGGCTAAATTGGTTCCATTTGTCGCTCTTTTAATTGCACTTCTAGCGATCGGTATTGGCCCCATTTTTGTCAGATTTAGTATTGCCGAAATAGGTGCTAATGCTACAACCTTTAATCGCTTTTGGATTGCTGGGGTGGTTTTTGGGATTTGGAACGGGGTATTGGCTTTGCGTCAAGATACACCCGAAGAAGCTCTCTTAGAATCAAAACAGCTTTACACTCCAAAAACGCTGGTTCTGCTGTTACTAGTTGGTTGTTTGTTTGCCTCAATCCAACTTTTCTGGGCTTTGTCTCTCACCCAAACTACTGTGGCAAGTTCTGTAACAATTTTGCATGGTCTGCGTCCCCTCCTGACGACTTTGGGAGGCTGGATATTATTCAAAAAACACTACGATCGCAAATTTTTAATTGGCATGATAATAGCGATTCTAGGTTCTATTTTTATTGGATACAATGATTTTTCAGTTTCTATCCATAAGCTACTAGGAGACTTGTTAGCAATACTTTCTGCCTTATGCTCTGCTTTGGAACTACTAATTATGGAACATCTACTCACCCAATTCAAAACTCAAACACTAATGCTTTGGTGTTGTGTTATTGCCTCGCTTGTGATGATTAGTGTGTTGGCTATCGTCAACCAAAACTTTTTTCCCGTGTCCTTACAAGGGTGGGCGGCTGTTATTGCATTAGCCCTATTGTCTCAAGTGATTGGTCATGGATTAATCATCTATTCTCTTAACTATTTATCATCTGGAGTGGTCGCTGTTAGTATGCTCCTCGATCCAGTCATTAGTGCTATTTTCGCCTGGGTTATTTTAAGGGAACATATAACTATTTTGAACGGGATATTATCTTGTATAGTTTTATTTGGTATATATGTCTCTTTGTCGAGTAATAATGCAGTTAAGATAAATAGACCTGTTGCAAAAGTCTCAAATACGTGAGACAAGTAAATAAAAATTGGGTAGCATTGATGACCTAAAAACAACTAAAAAGCTTAAAACCAGAAGATTTTAAACGCTTGTTTGGTGTACTTACTCTGACTTTTATCCAGATTTAGTTTAAGGTTTAATTTAATTGCTGCTCTCTACAATTATGAGCTTTGTCTCTTCAACATCAAATCTTCCTGAGCGACTTTTGCCAGAGGTATAATGTTGAATCCACCAAGATTAAAGCTGAAACGCTTTTTAGCTGATAGCTTTTCAATCTGAACCAATAAATTAGAAATTGAGGATAAATTAAACTAATGGTTGCCAACTTTGAAGAACTGAATAATGCCCAACTAAATCAACAACTTGATCACAAGTTAAATCATAGTGATTTAAAGACATTGCAACTGATTAACAGTAATAAAGACACCTTAAAAATGGATGATCTAGTACTACTTTTGTATGGTCATTCTGCTTTCCAGAATCTGTATGCAGGTTGTGAACTGGGCGTATTTGAGTTGCTCTGGAAACATCCCGATCTTACTCAGACAGAAATTGCTCAACATCTTCAACTAGAAGCCTATCCAACTAAAGCACTGTTACTAGGACTAACAGCATTAAAACTAATTCAGAAAGTTGGTGATAAATATCGTAATAGCCTAGTGATTCAGATGCTATTTCTGGAAAATACATGGAAAGAATTCTATGATACCGTTTTGTTTGAGGCTAAGATTGTTTATCGTGGCTCGATTGATTACGTAGAATCATTACAGCAAAATAGAAACGTAGGTCTGCGACAGTTTCAGGGGCAAGGTCCTGATTTGTACAATCGCCTGCATGAAGATCCTGGTCTAGATAAGGTGTTTTACAACTTTATGGGATCTTGGTCGAAATTGGTGACTCCTCTATGGTTGAAGAAGATTGATTTCTCGAATTTCCAGTCGGTTGTGGACGTGGGCGGTGGCGATGCAACAAACTCCATTGCGTTAGCCGAAGCCTTTCCCAACGTTAAAATTACCCTGATGGATATTCCAGACAGTTGTAAAATCGCTCAAAGTCGTATCGATCAGAAACAATTAACAGACCGAATTCAGGTGGTAGGGGGAGATATCTTCGTTGATGAATTTCCCAACAACCAAGACTGCTTCCTCTTTATTCATGTTTTAGTCATCTGGTCTTTAGATAAAAATACAACCTTGCTTCGTCGGGCATATCAAGCCCTCAAGCCTGGTGGTTCTTTGATCATCTTTAACATGATGACATCCGATGAAGAAGATGGTCCACTGATGGCGGCGCTCGATTCATCTTACTTTGTTTCGATACCCCACGAGGGAGGCATGATTTACTCTTGGAGAGATCATGAACAATGCTTAAGGGATGCAGGATTTACTCAAATGAAACGTATTTACTCGGACTTTTGGGCACCCAGTGGTATTATCGTTGCTACTAAATAGCTTTTAATGGTGAATTAACCCGGATTAATACTAAATCTAGGTTAAAACCCCTTTGAGAATGAACCGCTCCAAGACGCAGAGGACACAGAGAAAAGAGGGAGAAGATATAGGGGGTAACGAACCTATCTCTTATCCCTGTTATGTCACTTCCAGAAAACAATAATGCGAAACTCTGAAACTTTGATTTAGTAAAGTTTTGAGCTTTTCTTTTCTAACAGAAACTAAAATTTATAGCCAAAGACTGAAAAGTAAAGCCCTCAAAGGCTTTCAGTCCTTGGCTTCTCCCAAAGTGACAGAACAGGATTATTCTGTGAAGCCACAAATAACTTAAGGAGACTTGGCTTATGAAACAGGTGCAAGCATTGAACTATCCTGTCTGGTTGCAGAGAATTCAATATATTACAAATCCAGTCGGCTATTGGAAGAGTGCTTATCAAACTTATTCAGATGCTTTTTGGGCAAAAGGAATAGATTTTGGCAGTCCTTTGCTGGTGTTTTATACGCCGGAAGCTGCCCAGCAGATTATTGAAAATCGTGATGGACATTGGTCTACAACTACTTTTGACAGTGAACTGAAAGCAATTTTTGGTGAAAGTTCTTTTTTTACTCTGGAAGGTACAAACCACCTCAAGACACGAAAGCTGTTGATTCCGATGCTTCATGGTAAACACATCCGATCTTACGGGCAATTAATTTGCGATCTAGTGAACGATGTATTGCGATCAGTGCCAACTCATCAACCCTTTTCGGTTTTCGATGTTGCACAGAACATATCCATGCAGGTAATGATTAATCTCGTGTTTGGTTCTTACCAGGAGGAACGGTATCAACAGATTAAGCATCTCATGTTTGAGATGGTGAATTTGTTGGCTTCAAATATTGCTGGTATTCCTCTATTTTTCAGGTTTTTGCAGCAGGATTTAGGTGTGATGAGTCCTTGGAGAAAATTCCTGAAGCAGCGGCAGCAAATGAAAGAGATTATTTATGGTGAAATTGCCAATCGTCGTGCTCATCCCGATCAAAATAGGATGGATATTCTCACTTTGCTGATGTCAGTAAGTGATGAACAGGGCAATACTTTGACCGATGAGGAGTTAATGGGGCAGGTACTATCGCTGTTGTTTACAGGCAACGAATCGACTGCTGCATCAATGTCCTGGTTGTGGTATAACGTCTATCGTGATGCTGAAATTAAGGCCAAATTGTTGGCAGAGCTAGATGCTTTGGAGTTATCTTCTGATCCTCTTAATATTGTTCGTTTGCCTTACTTAAGTGCAGTTTGTAATGAGACTTTAAGGATGTATCCTGTAACCATGTTTATGATTCCCAGACTGGTAAATTCAGTCACAGAAATCATGGGTTATCGGGTTGAGCCGGGAACGTTAATTACGGTAGGAACGTATGTTATTCACCATTGTGAAGATATTTATCCAGAACCCAATGTTTTCAAACCCGATCGTTTTCGCGATCACAGCTTTTCTCCATTTGAATTTCTACCGTTTGGTGGGGGCTTGAGGAGTTGCATTGGTGGGGAAATAGCCCTTTATTTACTGAAGCTGGCGGTGACGAGCGCGGTTTCTCGCCACTCTCTAGCATTAGCGAATCAGCGCCCGATTAATCCTCAGCGCCGCAACACGGTATTAACGCCAATGGGACTCAAGATGATCAAATACAATTCCTGAATCGCGTTTTCTACAAAATAAACATGAAAACTCAGACTCGACTTTATGCAAAAATGTGACTTGAACCATAAAATGGTATTGAGCCGATAAAATCCACATTCCACACCCCAAACTGTCACAGAGGGAAATTACGTAGAGAAGAATCAAAGTGAGCATAAAAACAGACATATTTATGATGAACTGTTTTAAGTCCGGTCTATGGTCACGGGAATAACCGTAGGTGATGGTTATTTCTTTTGGTGATTTTACTGCTATTTCTTCTAATTCTTGATTATTGACTATTTTTTGACTCTCAAATATTACTTCTGGTAAGCTGGTGTTATACTGCCCATGTACGTGCATTGATTATGAATCTAGATGTGATGTTGATAGTGACACACCAAATTTTTGGGCGGCTTTTACAGCGATGATAAAAAATATTGTATCCAATCCTTTGATAAATAGTTTATCCATGACTCTCCCCAGTTTATCGTCATTGAGATATTCTGGTTTTACTCCTGCTCCTATTAAATGCTCACAGGCTATTGTTTTAAAATATTTGGGAAACATATATAACGGTTTGGATACAAATCCTAACCCGTTTATTATCATGGCTTTTACTACTTGACCTGCATTTACTTGTAACCGTTCAGGGGGGGTAGAAGAGCGATCGTTAAAAATTACCTCCAAAATGTGATAAATTAAGTGACATGGAACTAAATCGCGTCAATCACTTAGAACAGATACCTCCAGAAGATTGGGGTAAGACTCCAGCCAGCGTCAAGAAACTGGTGGAGGAAATGGCGCAGGAAATAGAACAACAGTCAAAGAAACTAACAGAAGTCCTGACAGTTCAAGAACAGCTATTAGAAAAAATAAATAGGAGTTCAACTCATCATCACCACCATCAAGTGACCCACCGGGATTTGGAAAAAAGCCTGTAAAACAAAAAAGCAGCAAAAAAAGAGGGGGTCAAGCAGGTCATAAAGGAAATAGCCGAGACTTATACCCAATCGAAGAATGTAGGGAAGTCATAGAACATCATCCCGAAGAATGTGTAAATTGTGGAGCTACCCTGACGGGAGTTGATACAAACCCCTATCGTCACCAGATAGTAGAAATTCCACCCATCAGTCCCATAGTGATAGAGCATCGTCTACATCAATTGACCTGTAAAGGATGTGGCACAAAGACCCGTGGGACATTACCAGAAGACGTGAATCCAAGTGGTTACGGAGTCAGAGTTGTAGCTCTAGTGGCACTGCTAAGTGGAGTCTATCGCCACAGTCACAGAATGGTACAAAGTGCGATGGCAGAAGTGTTTGGAATTTCAATATCGTTGGCAACAGTCAACAAACTCAGACTAGGAGCAAGTAACGCAGTGGCAAGTTGTGTAGATGAAGCCAAAGAATATATCCAAAATGCCCAAGTTGTTGGAGCAGATGAAACCAGCTTTAATCAAGGAAACATTGACGGGTTTAATCCTGAACAGAGAAAAGCTTGGCTATGGGTTGCAGTCACACCTCTGGTAACATTTTTTGAAATTGCTCTGACTCGTTGCACCCAAGGGGCAAAGAATTTATTGGGTGAAAACTTCAGGGGCATTTTGAACTCCGACCGTCATGGTGCTTACAACTGGGTCAGCTGGGAACGTCGGCAATTATGTTGGGCGCATCTGCGACGGGAATTTATCAAAATCTCGGAACGAACTGGAGTATCGGCAGAATTGGGAACTGCACTGGTCAAACAGCAGGAGAAGTTGTTTGAACTTTGGCATCGAGTTAGAGATGGTACTTTAAGTCGGAGTGAGTTTACTGAGATGGTGGTTGAGATTCGTGCATCCATCAAAGCAACTTTACTCGAAGCTGATAACTACGAAATTACATCACGGGAAAAAACACCCCTAGCAAAAACAGTACGCACTTGTCGTCAATTACTCAAGGTTGAGTCGGCGATGTGGCTATTTGTGACAACTGTTGGTGTTGAACCCACTAATAATGCCGCAGAACGAGCTATTCGTCCTGCTGTGATTTGGCGGCGGACTAGTTTTGGCTCTCAAACTCAGGCTGGTAGTGTTTTTGTGGCTCGGATGTTAACTGTGGTAACAAGCCTCAAGTCCCAACAGCGTAATGTTTTGGAGTTTATGACGCAGGCTGTTCTTGCTGCTCGTGGTTCTACCACTGTGCCTTCTTTGCTTCCACAAGTTACTGCTGATTCTGATGATTCTGACTTGTTGAAAGCTGCTTAATTTTATCCCACATTCCGCACCCCAAAATATTACAGAGGGAAATTACGGAGATGAAAATCGAAGGGAGCATCAAAACAAACAGACAAAGTGAAAAAAGGCATTTGAGAAACAGTAAATCACCAAAAATGTCATCAAAATCTATT
>NZ_JAQMSE010000213.1:0-6246 GCF_028330045.1 Aphanizomenon sp. CS-733/32 | reverse complement strand
GCTACTCTATCGGCGACTATAAATCGCTAATACATAAACCAGGTCTACTTACGTTGACTAAATAAAAATTAATAGTCTATATTCTTCAAAGTCCATAACGAAACGCTGCTGCAAGCAGTTCCCTCGACAATTTTCCCCGTAATTGCTTATTTTATCATAAACAACGACTAATTTGAGATTTCATCAATTAGCGATCGCTTTTAATATCAACGGTTTCATATCCCCGACTTCTTAGAGAATTCGGGGATATGATTTTCTTAATTCCAGATTTTGGTCAGATCTTTTCTGTACTTTTGCCTCTTGATCAATATCTTAATAGATATCCTCAAAAGGTTGCATGGAGGGACCAAGATCAGAAAGACCATCAAAGCCCAACTCACTGTTCAATACTATCTGGTTCTGTCACTCTCGCACAACAATAATCGAATCTATTTTTTGTAACTCTGATTTTATACAGGTTTGCGATCGCCGTTCTCTCATGGATGAATAATAGAATAACACAGATTTAATTAGTAGTTCGTTAAGTCCAGAGATTCCAATTCAAGTGTCATCTTTATTGTCAGTACATTTTGCTTAACTCCTCTGAATAATTAATACCTGCTAAAGAGTTTCACTTAACAAGCGATCGCCTTCAATATCTTTGGGATCCCCGACTTCTTTAAGAAGTCGGGGATTCTGATGTTCTTATTTTATTTATAGAGTGAAGGCTTTTTTTTGGCGATGTCTATTGATCAAGGCTTAGTCAAGAGAAATACCAAGCGATCGCATTTTTTGTTTTAATTCATACAACTCCCTATTAGCTTGTTCAGCCCTTTGGGATTCTTGTTCAGCCCTTTGGGATTCTTGTTTTGCCCTTTGGGATTCTTGTTTTGCCCTTTGGGATTCTTGTTTTGCCCTTTGGGATTCTTGTTTTGCTATTTGAATTGCTTGGTTGGCTTTGAGCATTTCATCTTTGGCGGCTTCCTGGGGAGTAGGGATGATAGCGCCTTCTAAGGAGAAGTAGCGCAATTGGCCATTGTGAATACCCAAGAAAAAGCCCAGGGCTTCACTCCATAGCCATCCTTGAGCGTTGGGCGTGATGGGGCGATATTTATTAAACTCTAGCCTAAATCCTGCAAATTCTAAGGTTTCGGGTGAAAAATAAAAGTATTCAGGGGTATGAAATCTCTCTGCGTATAAGTCCAGTTTGGTGGTGCGATCTACATTGGCGGTGGAGTCGGACAGTAATTCGATAATCAGGTCTGGATAACGTCCGTCTTCTTCCCAGACCACCCATGAGTTGCGTGGTTCTCTGGTGGTGTTTTTGACTAGGAAAAAATCTGGACCTCGAAAGTCACGATTTTTGAGTTGTTGGCGACTGAAGTAAATGGTCAGGTTTGCACCAATGAAAAAATCATCCCGCTCTTGCCATGCCCATTCGAGGCAGGTGACTAGCAATAACAGTTGCATATAGTGCAGGGAGCTTTCCATCTCTGGTTCATCACTTAAAAGTTTACTGGTATCGGGCATTTGCAACTCTAGTTCGCGGCCTGTAATTGCTGCCATGGATTTGTTCTCCTGATGCTTTGGATGATTATCTATGAGTTCAGCTACTCTATCGGCGACTATAAATCGCTAATACATAAACCAGGTCTACTTACGTTGACTAAATAAAAATTAATAGTCTATATTCTTCAAAGTCCATAACGAAACGCTGCTGCAAGCAGTTCCCTCGACAATTTTCCCTGTAATTGCTTATTTTATCATAAACAACGACTAATTTGAGATTTCATCAATTAGCGATCGCTTTTAATATCAACGGCGATGATCTTGTAACCAATTTTCCAGATCTGACATATTTTGAAAATCCAATAATGCCTCTCCTAATGATTCTAATTGAGAAATGGAGAGCGATTCCTACGGAATGCTACGTAAACGCACTTTTTGCTCTTGAGTTCCTGCTGTTGATGGCCAATAATATATTTTTTACCTAGATTTTCTACTCGAATAACCGTATCTGACATAGTATTAATTTGATATCTATATTTTAACTTCGCTGGGTAAGGATTTTCATAAAACCAAATTGGTCAAAATGATGATCAGTTGTTAAGCAAGGGTTAACTTCCATTGTTTGATAATAAACTATTGTTTAGCTTAATGATGGTAAAATCCGTTATTGACTATCCATAAATTCTTCAACCGTTAAGTTAATTTCTCTAATAATGGCTCTGATTGTACCCTTACGAATTGTTTTACCACGATGATGAGGAACGGGAATTACAATATTATCTAAATCTCTAACCCATAATTCGTGAGAACCTTTACCTTGTCTATAAAATCTAAAACCAAAAAATTTTAGACGATTTATTACTTCTAAATAAGTTAGTTCTCTTAATTTTGTCATCTGACAATTACAGTTTAATAGGAATAGTAAAAGCCCAGCCTGCATTAGCTGAAAGTTCAATTGAGTCTAAATTTAAGTTCTCATTTTGTTCTTGCTTATACTCCATAATCATTTTTAAAACATCAATACAGTTAAATATAGCCTCTTGGGGTGTATCTCCCTCTGCAAAAGCTCCTTGAATACCCGGTATCATTGCTAAGTAACCATCATCATTACTTTCAATAACCACAGAAATGATTTGAGGTGTATTTTTTACTGGTAATTGATCAATAGATTGCATTTTTGCCTCCAAGTTCTATAGTCCCAATATCGTAATATAAATTAGCAAAGGCTTGAATAAAACTTAATCTTTTATATCTTTTCTGTACTTTGGCCTCCTGATCAATATCTCAAAAGAGATCCTCAAAAGGTTGCATGGAGGGACCAAGATCAAAAAGACCATCAAAGCCCACTCACTATTCAATACTATCCCGGTTCTGTCACTCTCGCACAACAATAATCGAATCTATTTTTTGTAATTCTGATTTTATACAGGTTTGCGATCGCCGTTCTCTAATGGAGAAATAACAGAATAACACATAGTTAATTAGTGTCCGCTAGGTTCAGAGATTCTAATTCAAATGTCATCTTTATTATCAGTACATTTTGATTAACTCCTCTGAATAATTGATACCTGCAAAAGAGTTTCATTTAACAAGCGATCGCTTTCAAGATCAACATTTTCAGATCCCCGACTTCTGAGAGAAGTCGGGGATCTTATGTTCTTATTTTATTTATAGAGTGAAGGTTAAAGAATTTCCCCAAGGACTAATTTGAGATTTCATCAATTAGCGATCGCCTGTACTGTTTGATGTAGATGCTATAATCGCATTATATATTCAGTTGCGATGCCTACTGCGAGGGCAGCGATCGCCTGACCTGTTGGTATAGTTCTATATAGGGCTTGCTGAAAAAGTTGTCTGTGAGGGCTAGGAGTCAGGAGTCAGGAGTCAGGAGGAAGAATTAGAAGAAGATAAGAATAGTATTAAATCTGGTAAAGTGATAGGTTTTTGCTAATTTCAACCCTTACTCCTTGCACTTCTTTCACCTTCTTTACCTTCAAACTCTTGATATATCTCAGTTCTAGGTTTATTCAGCAGCCCCTATATATCTTCTTGCTGGTATTCTACAGTCTATTCTTTATAGGATGCTTGAAAAGTTTTTAATGTATAAATAAACCCCTCTCCAAACCTCTCCCCGACGCGGGGAGAGGCTTTGAAACCCCCATTCCAACTAACAAAAGTTTTTCCGCTTCCCTCCCCTTGTGGGGGAGGGTCAGGGAGGGGTAGGGAAGGGGGGTTAGGTTTCTAGAGATTATCGGGTTCATCTAATACTTTTCAAACAACCTCTTAAGAGTTTAAGAGCGATCGCTCGACAATTTTCAGCTATATAACAGAATTTAGTAACCACATTTTATGCCAATACCTGTTGATATAGTTCAATATACCGTTTTGCTTGCAGGTCTAAGGAATATTCTTTAAGGGCGATAGCGAAACGCTGCTGCAAGCAGTTCGCTCGCCAATTTTCGTTCATTTTTTCCCCTTAATTAACGTTCCTGCTTTTGATGGCCAATAATATATTTTTTACCGAGATTTTCAACACGAATAACTGTATCAGACATAAGTATTAATTAACTATCAATTTGAAAATTATTGATTTGACGGCCTATATATCTCAATATTAGGCTAAATTTAGCATTTAATTAATTATAGAAGTAGCCAGATTACCCACCCATAGTATATTACTAATTAGCTCACTTATAACACACTTATTTTATAAGTTACCAGTGGTTATCCCCTGTATTTGAATAGGATTTTCTCCTCAGCTTGTTTAAATTCAATATCAAATAAATCAAACACAACTTCCCTACCCAATAAAACTTCTTGGCAATCCTCATTTTGTAACCAGGCAACAGGAGCAGAAAAGGTACAATTATCAATCTGCATTTCAACTTGTCGGAGTACATATTGTACACTCCCCCCTACTCCTTCTCCATTACTCAGAACTTCTCCTTGAGAGAGGGCATATCCTAAGTCTGTGCCTAAATAAAATGTAATTAGGCTAATATCCGAACCAGAATCTACAAGCATTTCCAAGATTTTAGAATTTTGAAAAGTTAGACAGACTTCGTATTTTGGCTGCCAATCATGTTTTTTGACTGTTCTAAAACGCACTGGGAAAAACTTCACTGGCTCAACAAATTCGTTCTCGTAGATCCGCTCAGTGATGTAGTCAGAAGATTTTAGGTTCTGAAGGTCAATTTGCTGTGTCATGATTCTATAATCTTGGTGATGAGCTATTACACCATCCTTAGTGTAAATAATCCATTCTCCACGATATTGTTTCAGTTTTCGGTAATTTGCTTGACGCCATTCTTTGGCACTATTGTATTTTTCGTTCATATTTAGCTGAGTTTATAAACATCATAATAACTATTATGATGGAAACCATTCAGGATTGAGAATTTCTCTTAAAGAATAAGGACAAGTTTCAGGGAAAGATAATGGTGGATTTATCTGGTACATGATTGATTAACTCACTACATAGCTTTTTCAAAATCATCTGTAGTGTTACACAAGAATTCAGGATTTAATATTTCTTGTATATCATAAGGACAAATCCCTGAAAACGTACTTAATGCTAAACCTGTTTCTGCCGATGCTTCTCTTCTCGCATTTCGATAAGCTTTGGGTAAAATATCAGGAATATATTGTTTTAAACTTGGTTTTTGATTGAGTAAATCTTGTAAATCATCTCTTTGGTTAGCAATGGTGGTAAACCAACTAATAGAACGTTTAGAAGATTGGTATTGCCATTTTAGTAAATGAGTTAATAAAATTATTAACCGATTTTTTAACTCATTTTTTTCACCCATGCCCATACTATCTAACTCTTCTGCCAAATTTTCCCAATCCAAAGCTATGATATCTCGACTAGCTAAGGCTAATTTTTGTTGAGTTAACCAATCCATGAAATCTGTTTCGTAGAGAGGTGATTTAGACATAAAATTAGTAATAATGACTTTCAGACTGGACAATTTTTAACCCTATTGATCATTAGGTAAGCTGATACCTTGTTCCAATAACAATTGTCGTAATTTAGCTACTTCTAATTCAGCAGAATCTGCCCGTTGCTTTTCTCGTTCTTCTGGAGTAGGCAACCAATTATTATCTTGATCATACCAACGTAACCACTGTCTGGTTAATCCTTGATATTCTCCCTCCCATAATCCTAAACCCAATTCAGCTTCTTCTAGCCATACCCCTAATCCATTAATAGAGAGCGGTTGATAACGGTTCGTTACCAAACCAAAACAGTGAAACTCATTAGTATAACGGTTATAGACAAAATAATAGGGGATTCTCAGAATTTGCTCATATACTGTCCATTTATTGGGAGGTTGATTAACTTCCCGTAAATTTCTATTTCTCCCTAAGTCTTCGTTTTCTGTTCCTGGAGATATTAATTCTACTACTACAAAGGGATATGTTCCTTCATACCAAGTAACATAGCTTAATCTTAGTTCTGTTTGTTCATAAAAACGAGATACTCCTAATACTGCAAACCAATCTGGTCTCTTATACCATTGTGTATGCTTGCTGTCGTAGTATAAATTTAAGTCACTGCCTGTAAATACACTATCTTCTGCATAAGAAGGAGGACGAAAGGTACTACGCAGTAATTCTGGTTGTAAAAGGTGAAATTCGTCTGGCAACCCTGGCTCCTCTGGATCTTCGCTAGGTAAATCATACATCGTTGGCAGTGTTTGTTGAGGAGGTAATGGCTCATAGCTAGGTTTGCTATACACATCACTTTGATACATT
>NZ_JAQMSE010000212.1:0-5982 GCF_028330045.1 Aphanizomenon sp. CS-733/32 | reverse complement strand
ATTAAGAGTTTCCGGGGTAAAAAAGTGAATTAGGTGCAAGGAATAAGCATTGAAACCATTAAAAACCTATCACTTTCTGGAATTTGAGACTATTCTTATATCTTTCTAATTCTTCCTCCTGACTCCTGACTCCTGACTCCTAACCCTCACAGATAACTTTTTCAGCAAACCCTAAATAAGTAATTATATGGTAAGCTGTTGTGCATTTAGTTTGTATAATTCTAGCGGGCAAGATGCCCGCACTACAAAGTTCAAGTAAATTATGGTTATCAAATTTAGCTGCGTAACAGCTTATTAAATATAATATTGGTAAAATAGATCCCCGACTTCTCTAAGAAGTCAGAGATCTGAATACTAGGATCGCCCATAATCATCATGTTATGAAAAAGCGATCGCAAACCACAACATAGGAATCGCCTAAAATTATGGATACTATAGCCAACGAACTTCTAGATGGTGTATGGGAAATATCAGTTTTACCGAATGGAGAAGTGCGAGTTACACTAAGTTGGCATTTACCTAACTGAACAAGTGACAACTAAGGCAATTCTACAGAAGAAGGTTTAGCAATATGTGGTAAACCCCAACCCAGTTTTTCCCTCAGAATACGGAAAAATTCCGGTGACTGAAGACGAATAAACCGGGCGCTATAGGGCGATCGCTCCAAATATACCCGATCTTCCGGTAGAATATAACATCCACCATTGCCATCTACCACCATCACCAACCGGGGAATATTCACAGGATAGATATTGACTGGTTCACTATCGGGAAACACCAAAGCCCTAGAAGCCAGAGAATGAGGACAAATAGGTACTAACTGCAATACAGGCACACCAGGAGTAATTACTGGACCACCCGCACTTAAAGAATAAGCCGTTGAACCAGTGGGAGTAGAAACAATAATTCCATCAGCCGCAATATCCACAGGTGAATGTCGTCCCACCGCAATTTCAAAATGGCACATACAAGTTAAAGGTTCTCGATGTAGCACCATTTCATTCAAACAGAGGGCTTCCCACTTCACCGCATCTCCCCGCATAACTTTAACAGTCAGCATCGCCCTATCCTCAACCTGATATGCACCCGCCATTGCCTGTTCTAAGGCTTGGGGCAATTGGTTGAGATAAGTTTCCGTCAGAAATCCCATGTGACCAGTATTTACCGTCAGCATGGGGATACCACAGGGGGCTACCAGGCGTGATGCTGCTAATACAGTTCCATCTCCTCCTAACACCACAGCAAATTTCATATCTGAGTCAAAGCCAGGGGGCGTAAGACCTTCAATGGGGGTGTGAAAGACTGGACTATCTGGTTGAGAATAGCCCAATATCCCACCAATACTAGCTGTGATGTAAACATCCCAACCAGCAGCAGTAAGTTTATCTTTCAGTTCAATAGCGACACTACTCGCTATCGGTTTAACGTCGTTATAGATAATGCCTGCTTTCGGCACACTCAAATATCCAAGTTTAAGGGCTGTTTTTTATGTATCTCATAGTTACATATTTTGGACTAATGTAACCATAAGTCTCATATTTATTGACTATTGGCTTTGGAAGATTCTTTAAAGGGAGTCTTTTTACTTTTGAGCTTTTTGCTTTTAGCTTTCTCGTAATCTAACTGTTTTAGCTTGTTCATAATCCGGCTGAAATATTCTTGTAGATATACTTCCAGTGTGGTGGTTTGCTGTTTGTCTAAACCAAAGATAGTATATACTTCGTCCATATTTTCTGCGTTTAGAGCTTTACCACTGGCTAAAACTTCTGTAAAAGCTAATCTATCGGCAACATTCCATCCCCATTGAAAGCAGCGCAGTAAATTCCGTACAGCCCGTAATAATCCGATGGGCATCCGTGTAACTTTTGCATCTCTATCAGATAAGCGCTCGCAAAGATTAATAATTTCCTCGGCACTCCAAGCACGAGTTCCCACGACTGGGAAAGCCTGCTTTTCTGTTTCTGGTACTGTCAAAGCCCGCACTGCAAATTTAGCGATATCTTGAGTATCCATGTAGCCAATGGGTGAGGATGTTCCTGTTACCCATACTGGTTGTTTTTCTAAAATAGGTATGCCATATTGACCAATTAATCCTTGCATAAATCCAGCTAAACGTAAAATTGTGTAGTTTAAACCGGATTCTGCTAAGTATGCTTCTGTACATCCCTTAATTTCCATCAGTGGTACATTGGGATATTTATCAGCATCGAGAATGGAAAAGAAGATAAATCTTTCTACACCAGCGGCTTTGGCTGCTTGAATTAATGCTACTTTTCCATCCCAATCTACCTCTTTAATAGTTAGAGAATCTGTAGCACGGGATGTAGCGGCATCAATAACTGCTGTTACTCCCGTCAATGCTTCCGTCAGGGTTTGCGGATTGCACAAGTTCCCTCGTACCAGTTCTGCACCCCATTCCTTCAAAAAAGCTGCTTTTTTAGGACTCCGAACGAGACAGCGGACTTTGTATCCTTCATCAATTGCGCGACGGGCTACTTGTCTTCCCAGTGTGCCAGTTGCACCAACTATTAATAATGTCATGGGGTTGGTTATATATCTTAATGTTTATGAAAAGAATCTTAACAGAATTAGTTATGTAAATAAAACTTTACATCATTTTAATAAAAGATTTAGGAGTCAGGAGTCACCGAGTCACCGAGTCACCGAGTCAGGATGAAGAATTAATTTTTCTTCCTCTACTTCCTCTACTTCCTCTACTTCCCCTGTGTCCCCTGCTGCTGTTCTACTCTTCTGCGCCTTGAATTTTGAGTAACAAAGCACCGATCGCCCAACCTACGAAGATTAGACCGAAAGATAGCATCGCTGCATTTAATATTTCGCCGCCCATTTGCTGTAATGCTCCTTTGTGGATTGTTGATTTATGTTTCCTGTTTTTCAGACCGCTGAATTTGATTTGAAGGCTCAAATCTTATTTTCAACTTTGAGGATTCAGATAAACTGGGTCTATCAGAATTATTGAGATTAAACCTCTATCAATAATTCTAAACCAATTTAGGGATGATATTCGGGGATAGACGACGATGGACAGGGAAACACGACGATGATTAATCAAGATAAACGTCCGCGTTTGGTGCTGACACTGGGAGATCCGGCGGGTATTGGTGCTGAGGTAATTTTGAAGGCTTTGGCTGATCCTGAAGTTACTCAAGATTGTGATGTGGTGGTGGTGGGAAATAGAACTTTATTAACTCAGGTTTATGAAAATATCAGTAAAAATATTGATAATTCCCTGGCTTTGGTCAATCCTGCCGATTTGTCTGTAGTTGATGTGCCTAGTGCTGGTGAAATTATTACTGGTATGGGGAATGCAGCTAGTGGTGCGGCGAGTTTTGCTTATATGGAATATGCCATATCTCAAACTTTGGCTGGTGAGTTTGATGGAATTGTGACCGGACCGATCGCTAAATCTGCTTGGAAAGCGGCGGGTTATAATTATCCAGGACAAACGGAACTTTTAGCCGCAAGGGCTGGGGTGGAGAGGTTTGGGATGTTGTTTGTGGGGCGATCGCCTTTTACCGGTTGGACTCTGCGGGCGTTACTTGTTACCACACATATTCCTTTATGTCAAGTATCTGCCACCTTAACACCACAGTTATTAACAAAGAAATTAGATTTGTTGGTGGAGTATTTGGAAAATGATTTGGGGATTAAAAATGGGAGAATTGCGATCGCAGGATTAAATCCCCACAGTGGCGAAATGGGACAACTGGGAACAGAAGAAATAGATTGGTTAATTCCCTGGTTGCAGTCAGAACGCCAAAAGCGCCCCCATTTACAGCTAGAAGGACCCATCCCCCCAGATACAATGTGGGTGAAACCGGGAATGGCTTGGTATGGTAATTCTCCAGTTAAAAATCCCGCTGATGCTTACTTGGCACTTTATCACGACCAAGGTTTAATTCCCGTGAAGTTAATGGCTTTTGATCGGGCTGTAAATACCACCATTGGTTTACCATTTGTGCGGACTTCCCCAGATCATGGAACGGCTTTTGATATTGCGGGTAAGGGTATTGCTGACGCGACGAGTATGAAAGCAGCGATCCAGTTAGCGATGGAGTTGGTAAAGCTTAGAACCTGTAAGGATAGATAATTTTTTGAATGCAAATCTTGATAATTCTCAAAAATTAGCTGTTTGTAAAGCCTTGGCTACAGATAAGTAATGGGAACGAGAGAATAAGGGCTTGAGACTCCTACGTGGGGTGAGTTTTCCACAAATTATCGTTATGTCGAACTCACGTAAAATTAATAGCATTTTTAGTGAATTAAATATTAGAAAGTTTGTAAATAAATGATATAATGACGTAACTATAATGATCCAAAATCATCCATTAAATAACCATGAAACCAAATCCTATACCTCCAAAACTCGGACAAGAATCAGTTTGGAACTATCCCCGTCCTGCTATTTTACAAGATACCGACAAACATCTCAAAGTTATTTGTAATGGGATTGTTTTAGCAGAAACAACTAAAGGAAAAAGAGTTTTAGAAACTAGTCATCCTCCGGGTTATTATATTCCTGCTGAAGATATTAAGTTAGAACATTTAATAGAGACACCTAGGAAAACTTGGTGTGAATGGAAAGGTTGGTGTCAATATTATGATGTTTCCGTAGGAGATAAATATATAAATAATGCTGCTTGGCGATATATTCAGCCCAGTCCTAATTTTATCTCAATTCAAGAATATTACAGTTTTTATGTCAGTTTAATGGATGCTTGCTATGTGAATGATGAATTAGTTAAAGCGCAAACAGGTGATTTTTACGGAGGGTGGATTACTTCTGATATTGTTGGACCATTTAAAGGTGAACCAGGAACTATGTGGTGGTAAATAAGGAAAATTTCAGTGGTTTCCAGATTCCAATCAAAAATCTGGTTTCAATTTTAATATCCACAGCGGTTAAAACCGCTCGTGTCGTTTCCCTCTCAGGTCTAAAGACGCGCTCGTTTCCCACTTACCGGGTGTTCTTATGAACAAATCACAGCTTAACTTGATATTACAAGAAGTTAAACAAGCTTTGCAAAAACTTTATCAAAACCAACTGGAAGCAATTATTTTATATGGTTCTCAAGCGAGGGAAGACGCTCAAGAATTTTCTGATATTGATATTCTGGTTGTTCTGAAATCAGAGATTAACCCCTATCATGAAATTGATAGAACAAGTCAAATAATCTCAAATATTTGTCTAAATAACGATGTTGTTATTTCTCGTCACTTCATCTCTTCAGCAAAGTTTGAAAATGAAAATACTCCCTTTAATTATAATGTCAAAAAAGAAGGTATTTTTCTATGACATCGGAGGAGCAAAAATTTATAAGAAAAGCTAAAGAAAGTTTACTGGCTTCTGAAATTCTAGCAGAAAATAAATTATATAACTTTGCTGCTTCCAGAGCTTATTATACCATGTTTTATATTGCCGAAGCCTTTTTGTGGCAGCAAGGGTTAACTTTTTCAAGTCATTCTGCTGTGATTTCATGTTTCGGTCGAGAAGTTGTTAAAAAGGGAATTGTTCCCCTTGAATTTCACCGTTATCTGATTGATGCTCAAGATAAAAGAACACAAGGAGATTACAGTATTGATGATACCCTTCAGTTGAGTGAGGAAAATGTGAGAACTTTGATTGAACAAAGCAAAAAATTTATTGAGATTGCTGAGAAAACCTTATAGAAAATTTTATATTTTTGAGAGTCACTTCGTTCCATATGGCTAACGCCAGGCAACGCTTACGCAATGACATTGTGTAATTAATTCTGTCTCACTACTTAGTATTAGCAAGCGATCGCAGTCTCCGAGTGAAAAAAGAACCAGAGAGAAGAAAATAGGACTTACGCATTGACAAAAAAATGAATCTATGTTGATGAAGCAGCACAAGCATTGGTAAGATTGTCCACAATGTAGTCGCGCACAACTAAAGTGAATAAGTTTCTTTGCACTTCATACCAATTAGAAATTATGTTT
>NZ_JAQMSE010000211.1:0-9363 GCF_028330045.1 Aphanizomenon sp. CS-733/32 | reverse complement strand
GGGATACAGCAAAATTACTAAAGAGAATATATAAAGAGAGTAAGCATCATCAAGTGAGACAAAGAGCGCATTGTATTTTATTGAGTAATTCAGGAGTAACAATTGCCAAATTAATGGATATTTTTGGAGTAAGTCGGAAAACCATATATAACTGGATGACAGCATGGGAAGATGAGGGATTATTAGGATTATACAATCAACGAGGGAGAGACCGATATATGATCCTTGGGGACATTTCTATCTAGTAACCGTCGAATTACAGTATCAATTTGTTTCTCTTCTTTAAATACAGCGGAGATGGTACGCTCTGCTTGATATTCTTCTGGCACTTCTTTACTCCTAATATTTTATCTTGACAATTCTCAACTACACACCCACCGGAACTTTAGTTCCTCCTGGTTGTTTTTGACCATCCGGTTCTACGGCTTCTCCTTCAATAAATGAGCGCAACATCCAAGCCATTTCTTCATGTTTAGTTACTTTTATATATTTGGGAATATGCTGTTATTTTCTTTTATAATCAAGCCAAATATTAAAATAATTAATATCCCCAAATTCTTGAAAAATGGGGATACAGAGCTTATCATTGATAAATGATATTTACTTGTTGTTACCTGTAATTTTTTCTAAAAAGCCTTCTACTTCCTCTGGTACTGAAGTTGCACTTTGTGAATTTTCGGGACGCTTCATTTTATCAATATCAGCATCTCCCTGAACTTCATTAATTCCTCTCTTTGTTTTTTCTTGAGTTTCTTTTAGTCCCAACGGTGGAGCTTTAGCGGCTTCTAACATTATCCGTAGGTTTTCTTCAGAATAAATGTAGGGGCGATTCAGCTTGATTAGCCATCGCCCACAATAGATAATAAAACCCTAACCTTTCACAGGTGTACCGCAGGGATAAGTAGCAACTTTTTCCTGACTACTCTCACTCACAGGCTTGTCTTTAGCCGCTAGATAATCTTTTTGCAAAGTATCTAATAAAGCTTCTCGTTCATCAAACAATCGCTTCAGGGGACGAGGTGAACATTGATTCAAGACATAAGCCGTCACCAAAGGTAAAGCGATCGTACTATCGGTATAACAAACAATGGCGCTAGGTAACTCATCTGGGTCAATCTTACCCCAACTCACAGCCTCTGCCGGAGTCGCACCCGATAACCCACCAGTATCAGGACGTGCATCAGTAAACTGCACAAAGAAATCATGTCCCCGTTCTTCCAATCCTAAAACCTCGTGAAGTTGCGGTTGTGTTTGTAATAAAAAGTTCTTAGGACTACCACCACCAATAATTACCGCTGCACTTGTACCGTCGTTTTCTCGCGCCCCATAGACAATCGCTGCTGTTTCATTAACATCAATGGACGGATCTATTACCAGCTTTGAACCTTCTAAAGCCAAAGCCGCCACATTCATCCCTATGGAACTATCCCCAGGAGAAGAAGTATAAATAGGTACGCCACATTCATACGCCGTTGCCAACAAGCAGGAATTTTTCACACCCAATTGCTTTTCTATTTCCCAGACGCACTTACCCAGCAAATGGTGAAATTCAGCCGTTCCCATGGGTTTTTGGAAAGGTTCAGCTTGGAGAACTTTGCGAATAAAAGCGTCCGTTTCTAGCAGTACATCATAACCAAAAACAATGTCATAAATTCTAATTGTCCCCTCTTCCCGCAATTTGACATCATCCAAAAAGGGACTACCAGCAAATAGTTCAAACCCTAAACCATAGTGCATATCATGGTAAAGATTCGCACCAGTGCTAATCATCCAGTCAATAAAACCATTACGAATTAGGGGCGCAAGGGCGGAAACGCCAAAACCTGCTGGTGTCATTGCGCCGGAAAGGCTAACGCCCACAGTTACACCCTCTTGAAACACATCCTTGGTCAGGAGTTGACAGGCTTCCCGCAACCGGGCTGAGTTGTAAGCGGTAAAATAGGTATCAATCAAGTCAACCACGCTAACATTGTTAGACATGGGAATAGGTGCAATTTTCTTACCTGGCTTTTGTGACATTTTTGGGAAATCCTGAATAGTAAATATGCTGAATCTAATGTTATCGTATTCAAGTGTACGGAAGTTGCTAAAATGTTCTGAAGCGATATAAATTAGTGACAATGCTTAAAAGAATACTTTGGGAGTCATCCAATTTTCTATTTAAGTAAATTCAAAGGTATATCTAAACCAATATTTGCTATTATTAAACATAACTAACTTGTTATTAATTATGGCACAAGTGTTAGTGAGTCTCTCTGAAGGAATCGCATCCGAACCCGCACCATTGGAATTTACCACTGATGGTGTCATTAGGATAGGCAAAACTCGTGTAACACTAGATACGGTAATTGCTGTTTTTCAACAAGGAACAACAGCAGAAGAAATTGCTTACCGTTATCCATCCCTTAAACTTGCTGATATCTATGCTACCATTGCCTTTTACCTCAATCATCAACAAGAAGTGGAAGTGTATGTACAGCAAAGACAGCAACAAGCACAGGAAATTCGCAGGATGAATGAGGCAAAATTTGACCCCCAAGGGTTGCGTGATAGATTGTTGGCGCCGAAAGCAGAACGGGAAGTATGTTGAAACTGCTTGCTGACGAAAATTTTGATAATACTATTGTCAGGGGATTGTTGCGACGTAACCCAAATATTGAAAGATTTAGTTTATCTCTTTGTTTTGAAGAAGGAAAAAACGGTGATATGAAAATCATTATAGAAAGTACCTCTTGGGGAAATGAGATTGAATGCCACCGAGAATCATTCGAGAAATCAAAGAAAGAATTAGAAAGGGAAATTACAGATAAAATTTGGGAATTAGGAATCAGTAGAGAGCAATTAGAACTTTGTTTTGAAATTGGTCCGATTGAGATATAAAAAAGAAGCAAAGTCAAAGCCTAAAAAGAGCGATGCCTTTGGCGAGCGCAGCTATCGCTCTTTTTGGTTTACAATAAGATTATCCCAGAGGATTTAGTCAGAAACCGATGCCAACCCTCACAGATATTTCCACGTTGATTGTTAGTACACCAGGTACTTGTGGTGGTCGTCCGCGAATTGCTAACACTCGTATTACTGTTCAGTATATTGTCAATGAGATTAAATCTGGTATGACTCCAGAAGAAATTATCGAAGATAAGCCTTATTTGACAATTGCAGGTATTTACACTGCGTTGGCTTATTATTATGCTAATAAGGAATCACTAGATATTGAATTCACTCAATATCAAAAAGAATGTCAACGACTTGAAGCAGAATATAAAACAGGACATTTCTCGTGAATCGTATTTGCTTCTATTTGGATGAAGACACTATCAAAACTGCACTGATACAAGCATTGAGAAATGCTGATTTAGATGTTGTGACAGTTGCCGATGTTAATAGATTGGGTTATACGGATGAAGAACAATTAATTTGGGCAACAGAACAGAAGCGAGTAATTTATAGTTTCAATATCGGTGATTTTTGCAGATTACATCGTGATTTTATGGCTGAGGATAAAAGTTATACTGGCATAATTTTGGCTTCACAACAGCAATACTCGGTTGGTCAACAACTACAAGGATTATTAAAACTGGCTGCTGACAAGCCGGCTCAAGACATGGTTAACCAATTGATATTTCTTAGTGCTTATGTTTAAAAATTACCGAAAAAATAAATTCTGACAATTTTAAATTATTAAGATCGTAGCTAACAGAATTTATGTGATTTCTGGTCTATCATGACTAATAAATTTATCAAAGCAGAAAAATTATACTTCATTGTCTTAGTGTTAACAGTTATTTATCAACAGGGTTTATGAAAAGCGACACTCCAGAAGAATTAAATCCAGATCAAGAAATTTCCCGGTTAATTGATGAGGTGATTTCATCATCCCAAACTGATGAAAAATACCGTCAGAAAATGCAGCGACGGAAAGAAGTCCAAGATCAACGTATAGCCAAAGCCATACCGGAAAAAGGCTTAATTATTGTTAATACTGGTCATGGAAAGGGTAAAACTACAGCGGCTTTGGGAATGGTGTTGCGATCGCTCGGACATGGATATAAAGTAGCTATAGTGCAGTTTATCAAAGGCGCATGGGAACCAGCAGAAAAACGTGCTTTTAGTCATTGGGAAAACCAACTGGAATTTCATGCAATGGGAGAAGGCTTTACATGGGAAACTCAAGATCGTGATCGTGATCTGGATAAAGCTGCTGCTGCTTGGGAAAAATCCCGAGAATTTATCCACAACCCAGACTTTAAATTAGTTCTCCTCGATGAAATTAATATAGCTCTGAAACTGGGTTATTTACAGGTTGAAGAAGTCCTAGCAGGTTTAGCTCAAAAACCAGCAGACAAGCACGTAATTCTCACGGGAAGAGGCGCACCACCCGCATTAATTGAAAAAGCCGATTTAGTCACTGAAATGACATTAGTTAAGCATCCTTTTAAGGATCAAGGGGTGAAAGCTCAAGCCGGAATTGAGTATTAATTCAAATTAGTCATTGGTCATTGGTTATTGGTCATTAAGAGGGTGTTTGAAAAGTCTAATTTATTACTTGCAAGGGCGACTAGAAGTCGCGGAACCACACAGACGAAACCCACCTATTCCTTCGGTCCCGTAAGGGATACGTGGGTTCAAAAGCCTTGATTTTTCCTTAGTCCACGCAGGTGGACTTTGTTTGTGTAGTAGCGTATCCCTGACGGGAGCCGGAGGCATCTTTCTAATCGCCGGAAACTTTTCAAACATCCTCTAAATTATTTCTCCCTGCTTTATAGCATTTCCTAATTATATTGAGTATATTTATAGCCTCCTCCTCCCTTGCGGGGGTTGGGGTTGGGGTTCTTGTACCTGACTAAAATGCTATATCCCAAGGACAATTATTTACGTCCACCTACTTATTTAAAACCATCGCTTTCTTGTTGACACATCTGCAAAATTTCCCTATCATTAGAACTTACAGAACTCAACTGATGATAGTCTTGTAAAGTTACTGAATAAGGATAAGTTGTGAACTCATCATCACTAACTTTAGGGATTGTACTAGCTGTAGCAACCTCCATTGCACCAACTTCACCGGGAGAACTTTTCACCGTCATTGCTAATTCTCCTGACTTAGCCAAAGTTCCTTGAAAACAACTAAATTCAGAGTGAGGAAAATACAAAGCACCAATAATTTTACCTTGTTGTTTTTGAAAGAGAATGTAACCTTGTCCTAATTCATTTGGTGTGGATGATTGTCCATAAAGATAAGTCCCATCTTGTTCGGGAAATTGGACTTGTCCTTTTCTCCCCAATTCTCTCGTATTTGTAGATAATGCTGTAATATTTTCTGTTAACTTATCAGTAGATATCTGATTAGAAATATTCACTGGTGATTTTTGCATAGCTTCCTCTTTAATCACAGCAGGATCAAAGTTAATCTGTCTTTGATTTATGGGTACTACATAATTAGTAGTTAAGGCTGTTGATGAGAGAAGTTTGTAATGTTGTTGACTAGAATAACTAATACCCAAAATACCAGCCGAAACAATTAGTCCAAGAATGGGAAATTTAAATTGGCTAGAAGTCATTAATTTGGAAATATGATTAAGCATCGGATTTCTCCTGTAATAAAGTTAACTATTGTTGTTTCCTGGATTTTTGCCATAATAACTGAATACTCATTACTGACGATTCCCTCAAAAGTTTTATCTATATATTTAATTTTAAATTCAGCAAAAACTTACTATTTATGTAAATTTGGGGAATAATCTCAGATTATCATTAGTTAATAAATTTATCCATCACTTCATAAAATCCTCCACCGGAGGGATGTAAAATCGAGATTGAAAATTCTCAGCCTGTTTCCATGTTTAATTCTTGTATTGATCTGCCAGTAGATACAACTTCCCATCTACAGATTTCGCAAAATAAATCAGAAATTTGCAGAACCTTTTCTATTTCTTCAAAAAAATCGCCCCCTGTTTTCAACTCAGGAGGCGCATCACCAAGAGGGATGTTTTGAAATACGCTGTTGCGTGTCCACATTTCTAGCTGGCAACGTATTCTTTGACATTAGCCCGACGGCGACGTAAATGTGCAAGAGCTTGATGCTCTAATTGACGGACTCGTTCCCGACTGAGGTTCAACCGTTCACCAACTTTCGCCAAGGACATTTCATTTCCATCTTCTAAACCAAAGCGTAAGGCGACAACTTGACGCTGTTGGGGTGTGAGTTCTGCAAGTAAATTATTCAAGTCTTGACGTAGAAACTCTTGAGTAGTGTAATACTCAGGGGAAGGACTGTCATCTTCCAACATTTCTTGTAATTCGGTATCTTGGTTTTCACCGACGCGCACATCTAAAGAGACTGGTTGACGCGCCATATTCAGATATTCACGAATCTGAGCCGGTTCTAACTCCAGTTCTTTGGCGATTTCTGTGGGTGAGGGTGATCTTCCTAGCTTTTGCGCTAACTCCCGTTGAACTTTTTTAATTTTGTTCAATTTTTCGGTAATATGGATTGGGAGGCGAATGGTTCGACCTTGTTGAGCGATCGCTCTGGTAATTGCCTGACGAATCCACCAATAAGCATAGGTTGAGAACTTATAACCCCGCATAGGATCAAATTTCTCCACACCCCGTTCTAATCCCAAAGTACCTTCCTGGATTAAATCCAGAAATTCCATATTTCGCTTTTGATATTTTTTTGCAATAGCTACAACCAAGCGTAAATTAGCCTCAATCATTTTTTGCTTGGCTCGCTTACCTTGTATCATCAGATGATTTATTTCTGTTTCTGATTGATTAACACGGGCAGCCCATTCTGATAAACTAGGTTCATGATCAATTTCCTTGCTCAAAGCTTCTTTAGCTTCTAGCAGTATCATCATTTGCTGTACTTGTTTACCGTAGATAATCTCTTGTTCACGGCTTAACAAAGGTACACGACCAATTTCTCGCAGATAGGTTCTGACCATATCAGCGGTAAATTTGGCATTGACATTCTCTGTATGATTTTTGACTGTAGGCATTGGTGCTTGTATCCTCTACTCCTTAAACATAATCAATATTTTTTTAACAAAGGCAATTTGTAAGCTTATAATATACACCACTGGATATGAAAAGCTACCATCAGGCATGATTGATATTGATCCAACCTTTATGAAGATGTTGTTAGTCTAAAAATATGTCTCCTTACCCTCTCGATAATTTTGATTTTGGAGTTTTAGCGGAAATACATTGGATTGGTGGCTAGAATTCTTTTGTTTAAGTTATCTAGTAGTGGTTTTGAAAACGGAGTCAGTATGAGTTTACTTTGATTTTATGTTACGACAAACAGAGTCAATAGTAAAGTTCCCAGATGATAAATATCTCAGTAATCAAGCCAAAAAGCTGATAACTATTTTTTTTAACCTCCAAAAACTGTGTTCGCATATCCATAGTGACGCGAAAACCCCTCTAAAGTTGCTTTTGATTAGCCGGATAACCGAACTTGAGCTATTTGGGTAATTGGTAATTGGTAATTGGTAATGGGGATTCTAACTTCTTCCTGAACTCCTACTAAAATCCTAAATCTGCTTTTGCTAGTTCAGCAGCAGTGAATACTTCCTCATCTGTTTTTTCTTCCCAAGCGATCGCCCCAATTTCGGAATAAAAGGTAGAATCATAGGGACGAGTCCGCACGACTACTGGCATAGGAACAGCATGACCCAAAATTAAAGCTTGTTGTTTAGAGTCCAACTTAGCTAAGACTGAGCGCAAACCACCCGCACCAGATACACCTGTAAAAATAGCATCAATATCTTTTTCATCATTCAGCAAAGCGGTGATTCGAGTCCCAATCTGGGACATAACTTCATTATCTATCCCTGATGGACGTTGATCAACTACCAAAAGTGTGACAAAATATTTCCGTAGTTCCCTCGCAATAGTCCCAAAAATTGTACTTTGTACCACCGCTGGGTCAAGAAAACGGTGTGCTTCTTCTATTGTAATCATTAATGGTGTCGGCCGATCCAAAGGATTTTTACTTTGGAGAAATTTATCAGCTTTTTTCACATAATGCTCATGTATCCGTCTGGTAATCATATTCGTCACCAACATATATGAGAGCATATTGGACTGGGAACCAAATTCGATAACTACGTTTTTTCCAGCTTCTAAAGATTGGACGATATTTTTAATATAATTTTGCGGACAAGCACTTCGCATATACTTTAAACTATCTAAGCGAAAAAGTTTCCGCTGTAATGCCATAATTGAGCCTTTGTGTCCGCGTTTCTCGTCACAAAACATCTCAATATCTTCATTACTCATATTTAGTAATTGAATAATCCAGGATTTACCCAACTCTGTAAAGAGGATATTGGCATTATCTAAAGCCGCTTCTGAAAGTCCTAAATCACGATTACATAATTTTATATCTTCAACTTCAACCTGTTCATAGCTGAGATAAAGTTCTTGTGCGTCTCTTACGCCTCGCCGTTTTGTTGAATCTGGATCAAGTGTGTAAACTTCAACTTGTCCGGGAAACAGTTGTTTTAAACCCTTGACAGTATTAACGTTCTTTCCTTCGGCGACTGCTTCCCAACCATATTCTGAGTGCATATCAAAAATCAAGTTAACAGCCGCATTTTTACGAATCACCCCGGCTAAAATTAACCGTGTCAGGAAAGATTTCCCAGTCCCCGATTTACCAAAAATCCCATTACTCCGTTCCACAAAGCGGTTTAAATCAATGCAAATCGGCACATCCATGTCTAAGGGTTTACCGATAGAAAAGTTGTTGCGTTGAGGGTCATCTTCCCAGCCAAACACCTTGCGGAAGTCCTCTTCATTGGCTTCGTAAACTTGGCTAAAGTGACTAGGAATAGTTTTCACAGGTAATAATTCCATCGTCGTACTGGTTTGAGGTTGAAAGGATGCTAAACCAGTGGACGATGGGATAAAAGAATTAGGGGATTTACCATTATGAGAAAAGCCAGATTCTGGAGATTCAGGGGTAAACATCAACATGGGTGCTAGGTTGATCATCCCATAAGTACCGCTACCTGCTAATACTTCGCGCAAAAAACTATCTTCCCAATTGGGAGGACTAGCTGTAATGCGGTCATTCGCCATACCCAAGGATACATCTGTTAGCATACAGAAAAAGCGCGATCGCATCCCCTGTACCACGAGAAATTTACCTACCCGCATATCTTCGACAGAAATATCTGGGTGTAATCTGACCTCCAAACCCCCAGTCAGAGAACCTTCAATAACAGAACCTAATGGTAATCCCAAATTCATTTTTGTTTGTTGTCAGTTGTCAGTTGTTATAGCAGGGAACAGGGAACAGGGAACAGGGAACAGGGAACAGGGAACAGGGAACAGGGAACAGGGAACATTGAT
>NZ_JAQMSE010000210.1:0-25670 GCF_028330045.1 Aphanizomenon sp. CS-733/32 | reverse complement strand
TGCAGCCTACAAAACAAAAAACAAATCTCAAAACCAAAGAACCGTGGGGCGCACGGTCTTAAAGCTCAGTTAATGTCCTCATAGAGGAGTCACTGAGAAGCCCACACTCACCTGAAAGGGAGTGTGTGGAGTACGTCACAAGTCAGGGAATTAATTCCCTGTCTAAAAGCTAAAGTCGGTTTAAACCGACTATTGGGAAACCAGGAAAAGGTTCTAAGTAACTTGTTCTGTTTGTGTTTCTACTTTTTGACCAATTTTTGGTTCTGTTCCCGCAATTAATCGCTCAATATTGGTGCGATGACGGATAATTACATATAAACCGCCAGTAAAACCCAGAAGAATGTAGGCTAATGGTTGATGGAAAATTACCATAAAAATGGAAACTGCTATAGCCCCAGAAATAGAACTTAAAGATACAATTCTAGAAATGGCAATGACTACTGCAAATACTCCTAATGTTGATAATCCCACCTGCCAATTTATAGCTAGTAAAATTCCCACACCACTAGCTACAGATTTACCACCAGTGAAGCCAAGAAAGATTGATTTACTATGTCCTAAAAGGGCAGCTAACCCGGCTAAGGTGACTAAATAAGGTTGCCAAATTTGGGGATTGACAGTTGGTGGAATTGAGTTTTGACTATAAGCAATGTTAAATAAGGCATAACCTAAGTTTATGGCTAATACTCCTTTTAAAGCATCAATTAATAACACAAATGCCCCTGGGACTTTACCCAAGGTTCTCAAAACATTAGTTGCACCTGTTGAACCAGAACCAACTTCCCGAATATCAATTCCTTTTAATAGCTTACCTGCTAGATATCCAGTTGGAAAAGAACCAAGTATGTAAGCTAATAAAACTACCACTCCACACAAACTTAACCAAAGAAACATAAATTTGTTAGTTGTTAGTTGTTAGTTGTTAGTTGTTTTACTAAGAGGGTGTTTGAAAAGTCTAATTTATTACTTGCAAGGGCGACTAGAAGTCGCGGAACCACACAGACGAAACCCACCTTCGTGGGTTCAAAAGCCTTGATTTTTCCTTAGTCCACGCAGGTGGACTTTGTTTGTGTAGTAGCGATTTCTAATCGCCGGAAACTTTTCAAACATCCTCTAATGACCAATGACCAATGACCAATGACCAAATTAAAAATCATCATCAAAATCTCGATCTTTCATGGTTTTTGGGTCAGGGGCAAAAGCTAACCAGAGAGGGAATTGTAGTAACGCTAAACTAATTTGTTCCTCAGAATCATCAATGATAATTAAAGGCATTTGGTTAGCTTTAACTAATCTCTCGGCTTTTTGGGCTAAAGCTGTCGGTGCTTCAAATAATACCACTCCTCTGTCGGGTCCAAAATCGGGACGACCGATACCTAAACAATCTTGTAAACCGCGTCGCCATTCGCCTAAACGTTCTGGAGTATTTGCTAAAATTAGGGTTCGCACGGGATAGCTTCGCTCGCCGGAGGCATCGCCATATAATTGATGTAATATAGAAATTGCCGATGAAGCAATGAGAATATTTTGTAAACGGCTACCCATTGTCCGCAAAGCACCCCGTCCACCAAGAGTAAATAACCAATTTGAGATTTTTTCGGCGTGAATTGGTTCAAAGGTGCGGCGTAACTGCCAAGGTGGTCCATAATAATCTGGTTGGTTGCGGTATTGGTCAAGTAAGCGCCGGATTTTTTTAGTAGTGTCCTGAAACTGCTGTTGACCAAGTTGCGGCATTTCCAATTGTTCTTGCACAGGTTTAGCTTCTTTCGGCGCTGGCTTTTCCCGTTCTCGTACAGGTTGTACAAGCTGCATTTGTTCTGCTGCTGATGCCAAATCCTGTAAACTGCCTGTGAGATAGTCTTTAAAACCTTGTACCCGAATTGCTATATCTTGAGATGTGCCGGCAAAGGTTGTCCGCATTTCATTACGAATTCGTTCCTGACGACGTTCGAGTTGTTCGACAGAAATTTGTAAGGCTTGTTTGCGTTGTTCTAACTGTGATAATGAATCTTGAACAATTTGCGAGAGTGCGGTTTGAGTTACACCAATTTGCGTCCGAAGGGTGGCATAAGTAGTTTCCAATTGAGCAATTTCTGCGCTAAGTTCTGATGACTTTTGCTGTAATTGGGCTAATCTTTGTTCTGCTTGTGTATGTAGTGAATCTTCTGCTTCTAGTTCTGTTGTTGCTGTTGTTGTTGACGTTGCCAATTCACCAGATACTTGAGTTTCTAATTGTAAATCGGTAGATGGTTTTTCTGGGAGTTCATTTGTGGGGGGTTGCACTTCTATTTGTTCTAACCACTCATTTATGGGTTCTGGGGTTGGAGATTCTTCTGGGTTCATAAGACTTCGCGGTAAGAGGGAAACTCAGCGTCTTTAGACCTGAGAGGGATGGTTCGACGCAGCTCACCAGCCACGACACGGGCGGTAACAAAGGCGTTGAATCTTTTAATTTGAGTAGCTATAACCATCTTTTTTGTGGATAGTTTTACAGATTTTATAACTAATTCCTTGAACTAATCCATTTCTAGTTGAAATATTGAAACTTCCAGTAGCACGGGTTGCTATTCTTCCAATATATTCACCAACTTTTTTACCAGTTTTGACAACTGATTTAACAATGTCTCCTGTTTGAAAACCAAAATGAAATTTAGTTCTAGAACAGTGGCGATTTGGAAAACCAAATTTATCGGTTCTGCAAGATTGTCTAGAACCGTGACCATTAGCTGTAATTAGCAATGGCTGAACACCTTTGATATTGAGAATTGGAGTTGATTGACCAACACAAGCAGCGTCAATCCAGTGAGTCTTCTCTAGTTTCTTTTGACTACGATTGAATTTAGTTAAACCTCCTGAACCGGTTTCTACAGGTAGTCCAGTTGCTTTTAAAACGAATAGTAATGCAAAACGAGTTGTGTTTACTGCGGCTGCATCAGCTAATGGTCTTTTTGCTTGTTTCAAGATTTTTTCCAATTTTGATGGGTCTTTCTTGAGGAAGTCTTTGATATCTTTCGTTCCTTTTTTTGTGTTACATTTTTCACAACTTAAAGCGAGGTTTGTAATTGAATTACTACCACCCTTAGCTCGTGGATGAATGTGTTCAACTTGAAAAGGAACGTCTTTCGCACCGCAGTAGGTGCATTGCCTACCCCACTTTTCTAGTAAGTATTCTCTGGTTTCGTAACCAGCTAATGTTCCTTGCTGGTATTCCTTGCCTTGAATATCAGGATTAGCCATTAACTGCATATCAAACCGTACCAATTCTTGACTAATAGCCTCAATTCGTGCAAGGTTACGCAACTTCTTAACCCAAGTTTTGATATTCTCAATTCGACTTTGTAAGCTTGGTGCTAACCATCCCTCTGGACAAGTTCTATTTAAGAATCTTGGTTGTCTGTAACGAGTTTTTCTAGTACGCCTAGAACGTCTTAATTGTTGTCTAGAAGTTAAAGCATCTCGAATTGCAAAACCTCTATGTTTTAATTCGGCTGCAAATACAACCTCACCAGTTAAGTCTTTTACTAATGCAATTCCTGTTGTTTTAGCTCCAGGGTCAAGCTTTAATCTCAAAGGAGAAACAGGAGAATCAGAACGCGATTCTTTGAGGATAATTGTGAATGGAAATCGTCTAAATATGGCTACTTTTTTGTTTCTTAATAGTTGTCTAGCTTGTGCTGAATGAATTGGATCTAGTGGTCGTTTGTCGGTGTCAATTACAAATACTTTGGACATAAAGTCCCTCCTTGCGGGTAATGTTAGCCTCGTCAATGTTTTAAGAGCTTGTTAGACTTGCAACACTGTTTCAGTGACTTTAAAACTGTTTAATTGCAAATGACAGAGCAGGGAACTGGCTATGCCTGAGGGCACGCTTACGCGAACGCATTCCAGGGTGTCGTGACTCAAAAAACGTAGTCAGTGAAGACTTAGACTGGTCAGTACAGCTTGCAATTTCTTACAAGCTCAGTCCCTTTAGGGCTGAGTTACTGACAAACAACTATATAAATTTTCCATGATACAAAAAATATCTTTCTTGAAATATCCAATTAATTGACTAGGGAAAATATCTAATCAATGGGTGGACAACGTTCTTCTAGACAAGATTTTAAGGTTTTGGGGTCAAATAAAATTGGCAAAAAGTGAATACTGTTCACTTCTTTAAAATAGAACAAAATGGGAACCGGATTCCAGAATATTCGCCAATTTTGCCATTCTTGGTAAGGAAAACGCCTAATTAACTTCTCGCCTCTATAAAGATCAAAGTCAGTCGAGGTAAATTGAAAGCGTAGTGTTACAGCTTGCAACATCAAAAACAAGCCCAATAGCGTTAATATTCCCCCCAGCCAAGGTTGTACTAATAGTACAGGAATAGCACCCACGACTAAAACAATAGGAATATTGTAACTTGGCTTGAGTTCTACTGTTGATATGGTGTTAGGTGTGAATGAACTATGCAAAATCTTTTTCTCCTATTTCTATAATTCGTAATTCTTAATTACTCTATCTGGCCTCTTGCCCCTTGCCCCTTGCCCCTTGCCCCTTGCCTCTTGCCTCTTGCCTCTTGCCTTCTATAACGACTCTAGATAGTCGCGGACTAGGTTACGACGTTTGGGTTGGCGAAGTTTTTGTAAAGCCTTGGATTCAATTTGTCTGACCCTTTCCCGTGATAAATCAAGGGCGCGACCAATTTCTGCTAAAGAGTAAGCATGACCATCGGACAAACCAAAGCGCATCGAAATAACATCCCGTTCTCGACTGGTTAAATCATCCAGAAGATTATGCAAATCCTTATGTAAAGATTCTCGCATTAACATCTCCTCTGGCGTAATCGTATCAGTCTCCAGCAATTCTCCTAATTCAGTATCTTTATCCTTACCTACCTTCGTTTCCAAAGACACAGACCGAGGAACTCTCAATAGCACTTCCCGGACTTGGATAGCTGTCATATCCAACTCAATGGCTAGGTCTTCTAAAGTCGGAGTGCGACCTTTTTCTTGGGCAATTTTCCGTTGCGCCTTTTTAATTTTGTTGAGTTTTTCGGTAATATGGACAGGTAGGCGAATAGTGCGGCTAGAGGTAGCGATCGCCCTGGTAATACCTTGACGAATCCACCAGTAAGCATAGGTACTAAAACGATAACCCTTTGTAGGATCAAACTTCTCAACGGCCCGTTCTAAACCTAAAGTCCCTTCTTGTACCAAATCCAATAATTCCAAACCCCGATTTTGGTACTTTTTGGCAACGGATACCACCAGGCGCAAATTCGCCTTAATCATGTGCGATTTGGCTTGTAGTCCTTCAGCTTGCACTTGCTCTAATTCTTCAACGGTTAAATTAGCAATTTCTGCCCAGCGTTTTTTCCCATTGGCTAAAGTCGGCTTGAGATCAGGTAAATTTATCCCCGCAGTAGTCGCCCATCTTTCCAAAGAAGGGCGGTGTCCTAATTCTGATTTCAACCGCTCCTGTACCTCAATTAACCGCGAATAAGGAGCAATTACAGCGTCTCCCTCAACAGCAGCAGCACTAAGCAATAACCGCATTCGTAAATATCGTTGTACTTTTTGGGCTTCAGCGACTTCTTCATCTCGTCCTAACAAGCGGACTCGACCAATTTCTTGCAGATAGAGCCGCACCAAATCTGTGCTACGTCGGTTAGTTTGCGCGGCTAAGGACAAATCAGACTCAACAGCAGCCATGTCTAAATCTGGCAAATCATCATTATTGATTTCAATATCCAAGGGTAGACTAGGATTTTGCCCTTCGTGGGCGGCATTTTTATAAAAAGATGTTGCTGGCATGATGTCTCAAATGGCTCCAAGTAACAATAGATTAGGGTCAGCTAAAATTACGGTCAGCTAATTAACTGTTGCTATTCCGTAATTTCGTCATGAAATAACATAGTTTGGGCTTCACTGTACAATTCTTTGCAAAACTTTGTAATAGTCCAAACAGATCGAAGAGAAGAAAACTTAATTTATCAGCTTTTGGACTGTTTTAACTGGATACTTATTTTCGCCACGGTATACTAGATCAGAAAAATACATTTTTAATGAGTTGTTCGTTGCTAGTAGTTGTGTACTTGAAAGAATGTCTCTGTAAATTTTTAGCCAGAGTTTATATTAAGAGTTATTTAGTCAACACTACCATGTTTAGAGATATTGAAGGTTATTTTTTTAACTGTTTATCAAGATAACATCTAGTTGTCATGATGTTTATAAACTACATAGTTATATTTACATCACTCAAAAAGTAATTTCCTGACAATTTGATAAATTTTTTCCAGGGATTTCGCGGTAATCGTTTAATTTCAATTGAACACCTTACACTATCAGCATTTCTCCCCTGTTTGCCATATTTGTTCTGTCGGGAAATTATCAAATTCGGGCTTGATATCTCGTAACATCAGTTGATCTAATGCAAGTCTTGGTGTAACTTCTCCTTCCAGCAGTTGGTAAACTTGCTCGGTAATGGGAATAGTAATACCTTGTTGTTGGGCGATTTCCATTAATACCCGACAAGTATTCACACCTTCGGCTGTACCTGGAAGATTTGCCATAATTCCTTCCAGGGTCTTTCCATTAGCTAATTGATAACCAACTTGATAATTGCGACTTAAGGGGCTATTGCAGGTTGCTAATAAGTCCCCTAGACCAGATAAACCATAAAATGTTTCCGGTTTCGCACCTAAAGTCTGACCTATTCGCACCATTTCGGTTAAGCCACGAGTGACTAAGGCGGCTTTGGCATTTGTGCCTAAGTGTAACCCATCACATACACCTGCGGCGATCGCGATCACATTTTTCAGTGTTCCCCCTAATTCTACGCCCACAGGGTCAGGATTAGTATAAACACGAAAGCGACTGGAGGAAAATACTAGTTGGACTGTTTGGGCAGCATTGGTATTTTTACTTGCTACTACCGTTGCTGCTGGTAATTCCTGGGCAATTTCCTGGGACAAATTCGGACCTGATAAAACCACCACTGGATGATCAGGAAAAGCTGCTTGCCAAATTTGCGAAGGTGTGTATGTAGTGTGTGGTTCTAGTCCCTTGGTTGCGGTGACAAAGATTGTTTCTGGAGATAGGGGACAAGACTCCACCATAGAAGCCACATCTCTCACCCCTTTCATGGAAATAGCCGACAAGATTACTTGAGCATTTTTATGCTCTAATACTTTTTCTAGAGGTTGGCAGTCAGAACGTGACCATAAATGCACCTGATTACCATTAATTACTGCTAATTTAGCCAGGGCTTTACCCCAAGCACCCCCACCAAGAATAACGACAGATTTTAAATTTTGGATTTTGGGATTGGTCATATTAGTGAAGAGTTTAATGTTTATGCAAGTGTTTGTATAAATAGGGCTTGCTGAAAAGGTGGAAAAAGGCAAAAAAAATTGACCAGGTAATTAGGCAAAAGCAAAGATAAGTTTTTGTTGTTTAGAGTTAGGCAAAACATTACTTTTACTAATCAAATTAGAGAAAAAAGAGGTTATTTGCAAAAATTGCCATAAAAACCCACAAAAAACCCTTGACAGTAAGGTAGAAAGATTCATAACTATAAAAGTAAGAGCAATAGCAGTCTCCAGAGGTATGAGGAAGTTTAGCCATGACTCTACTTCCACTGACAAAGGACACTAATAAATAATTTTTTCTAGTACAACACGGCGTAAATCAACCGACCATTCTCAATTGACATAAAATAGTAGGGGCGGAAAAGTAGTTATCATTGATATTCAGGTTTTTTCTGTCCTTCCCCTGATGAATTGTCTTGTAACAATCAAACGGAATTGCTATATGTATAATTACAAACAAACTATTTTATCATTATTTTTAGTCGTGTCCTCCACTGTTATTAGCAGTTGTGATTCTAGCAATACTGCTGATAACCCAACTCCAGAAACAATACCAAATAGCAAAATTAACCCCAGTCCCCCCAAGAAACCACAGAAGTCTCCCACTCCCAAAGTTGAGCTATATTCTAATAATAAAGCCATTTCTGGTAAAACTACTAACGTCACCGTATACACAAGTGATGCTCAATGTCAAGAGCTAATTCCTCAAAAAGCTGACGTTTCCGCAGCAGCACCCATGAATGAAGCCATAGGTAAAATATTCAAAGAACAGAGCACAGCAGATTTCAGCGTATCTGGTTATCGTATTAATGTGAAAAACGGTGTTGCGATTGTTGATCTCCGCATCTCACCAGATTCCAAAAGACAAGTATCTTCTCTGTCTAGTTGTGAACAGTTTGCGTTGTTTAGCAGTGTCCGCAAAACATTAATTAGTAATTCTCAGTGGAAAATCAAAGATGTCCGCTTTACTGAACGGGGGGAAGATATTACCCTCTAACAATAGCTTGTCCATTTTCTGCTTTGTTGGGTTAAGCGATCGCGCAACCCAACGCTTATGTTGGGTTTCATGCTTTTTCCAATTTGGACAAGGTATTACTCTAAGGAACGTGAATTTATTAACTTACAACTCTTGGTAACGACAGTCTAAGTATGCCTTGCTGAATAAAGCTGAAACCATTTATTAATAAGGATTTTGATCATAAAAAAGTGTAAGGTTTTGGCTGATGATATTTCTAAATAGGTTTAACAAATTACCTATTTTTACCACTATCTCACGGAGTTAACTTAGTTATATTGCGAAATGTAACAAAGTTGCCATTAAAACGCTTTACCATCTTGACAACCAAGAAAAGAGGCGATAAGGTGGTATACATACCCGGGTAAGACCACCAGAAAGTTGTATGCAAACTAAGCAAAAGGTTACGTTATATTTATCACCCGAACTGCACAGAAAACTTAAAATTCGTTCTGCCGTTGACTCAGAACCGATGTCAGACCTCGCAGAACGGGCGCTCAGTTTCTACCTGACCAACTCAGAAATAGTAGAAGAGATAGAAGCGTCTTCCCATGGGCGAACTCACCGGGTTTATTCCTGTCCCACTTGTGAATCTTCACTTATATTGCGTGATGGCGAACTAGTGAACTTGGGCAACCAACCAGGAATCATCGGCCAAGATCATCTATCTATTGATGGCAGAGAAAAAGAGGAAACCCATCCCAAGGGTGAGGAAGAATTAGTTCCTTGTTAGGTAGGAATTATTAGTGATTAAATAGTCTGGCTTAACGCCACGCTATCTCTGGTTGGTACTGTCTCTATAAGGTCTCAAGTAGGTCGATAGTATGAAAGAAGAGCTCAATATTTTAATTCAAGCTCAATACCCTTTAATCTACCTTGTGACCTCCGAGGAAGAGCGGGCAGAGCAGTCAATTTTTAAAGTTTCCCAAGATTTAAAACCCCAAAGACGAGTATATATTTGGACAGTAACTCACGGTATCGTCGAGTACGGTCAACCCCGGAACACAACTCAACACAATACTGTTTCTCCTGAGGCAGCGATTGATTGGATTATTCGGCAAAAAGAACCCAGTATATTTATTCTTAAAGATTTACACCCCTTTATTGATGCGCCGGCAACAACCAGATCGCTCCGGGACGCGATCGCTAGTTTTAAAGGAACGCAAAAGAACATTATCTTAATGTCTCCTGTGCAGCAAGTTCCGATTGAATTAGAAAAAGAAGTTGTTGTTTTAGATTTTCAACTGCCTGACATGGCTGAGTTAAATAAAGTTTTAACTGCCCATCAAGAGCAAAATCGTGGACAACGGCTGACAACCGAGGCGCGAGAAAAGCTACTCAGAGCCGCTTTAGGTCTAACTAAAGATGAAGCTGAGAAAGTCTACCGCAAAGCACAGGTAACAACTGGGCGATTGACAGAAGATGAAGTTGATATCGTCTTATCCGAGAAGAAACAACTCATCCGCCGTAATGGAATCTTGGAGTACATCGAAGAAGATGAAACCATTGATGCTGTTGGTGGCTTAGAAGAATTAAAAACCTGGCTGACCCAACGCTCTAACGCCTTTACAGAAAGGGCGAGAGAGTATGGGTTGCCCCAACCAAAAGGAATGTTAATTCTTGGTGTTCCTGGTTGTGGTAAGTCACTCATTGCTAAAACTACCTCCCGTTTATGGGGTTTACCAATTCTGAGATTAGATATGGGGCGGGTCTACGACGGCTCAATGGTGGGTCGAAGTGAAGCCAACCTGCGGAACGCCCTGAAAACAGCAGAATCAATTTCCCCCACGATTCTGTTTATTGACGAATTAGATAAATCCTTTGCGGGTAGTGGTGGTTCGGGCGATTCTGATGGGGGGACATCAAACAGAATTTTCGGCTCTTTCCTGACTTGGATGCAAGAAAAGAAATCTCCAGTTTTCGTTATGGCGACTGCTAACCGTGTAGAACGCCTACCTGGAGAGTTTTTGAGGAAAGGTCGCTTTGATGAAATTTTCTTTGTGGATCTGCCCACACCGGAAGAACGTCAGGATATCTTTGGTATTCACCTGACTAAACGGCGGGAGGAAATTGCTAGATTTGATCTAGAACAACTAGCAAAAATGTCCGATGGCTTTTCCGGGGCAGAAATTGAACAAGCGATCGTGGCGGCTATGTATGAAGCCTTCGCCCAAGATCGGGAGTTCACCCAATTAGATATTATTGCTGCATTAAAGTCTACTTTGCCGCTGTCACGAACGATGCAAGAACAGGTCACAGCCTTAAGGGACTGGGCCAGACAGCGTGCTAGACCCGCAGCCTCCGCTGTCGCTGAATATCAGCGCATGGAGTTTTAAAAGCTTTCCTCTGCTGTTTGTCAGGGGGAAAGGTTAGTCACAAGGCTAACAGATAGAAAAAAGCCGTTCCCAAATCATGCGGCTTCGCTGAAAAAGAACCGTTGTCGTTTTTCTCATCAATCTTCTTATTGGAGGAAACCCAAATGTCTCACTTTAGCACTCTGCGTACCAAGATCACCGATGCCGAAATTCTCAAATCTTCTTTGCGCGACTTAGGTATCAGCGTTAAGACTGAAGCTGATGTCCGTGGTTATAACGGTCAGCGTCTCCGTTCCGACATCGTTGCTGTATTGGAAGGCGAGTACGATCTAGGTTGGTCTCGTAACAGTGACGGTTCTTTTGACCTGATTGCTGACTTATGGGGTGTTGCTAAGAAGCACAACCAGACCGAGTTGATCAACTCTATCAATCAAAAATATGCCGTTAACAAGACTTTGGCTGAAGTAAAACAGCGCGGTCTGCAAAATGCCAATGTTAAGTTGGTATTGCAGTAACAATTTCTGTAGCGCGTTCCCAAAGTGAAACGGGTTAACCTTCTAATAAGCGGTTAGCCCGCTTTTTTTGTCTTTATTTGTCTGAATCAGGATATCCAGGATTTGAGGATGTACAGGATTTTGTCCAAATATACTTAAATATGGGTAATTAACACTATAATATGTCTAATATTCGACTAATGAGACTTAGGCAACAAAGACTACTTTATGAAAATTGATACAGAAGCGATCGCTCATAGTCTTAACCAATCCTTTACCTTAGACGGCATTATTGTCAAAGTCTCTGTTAAAAATGATTGTCTCAAAATAGCCCTGGAGTCAGTAGCAGTTACAAAAAAAGATCAACTGTTACCAGTTATCATGAGAGAAATAGCCAATTTCAAATTAACATCCATTAAAACTGTAAAAATTTACGGAAAACAAATCAAAACTTTTGATCCAAATTGGTATCATAATTTTGATTTACAGCCCGAAAATAATTATGAGTGTTCTCAATCTGAATTTAAAGAGGCATTAAAAAACTGTTCAAAGACAGCGAACTCTGCTTATAATCGGAGTATTAGATATGCAAAGAAAATAGAAATAGTAATTACACAACTTAATAGCGATCTTAAAGCTGTTAGCCATGAAATTTTAAAAATCAAAGGTTCTGAACAATTTCAATTTAAAGAAACACTCAAACAAATTCAACTTGATATTAAAAATATATCTGAAGATAGTTTAGAAGATTTGGTTATTTTCTTAGATAAGAAAAGAAAACATCTCAAAGATTTTACAGTTGCTTTATTTGGCAGAACTAAAGCTGGTAAAAGTACCTTACGAGAAACACTAACTCGCGGTAATGGTAGCACAATTGGTAAAGGTTCACAACGCACAACCAGAGATGTAAAAGAATATTTTTGGCAAGGTTTACGGTTACTTGATACACCTGGAATTGAGGCTTATCAAGGTAATGATGATACAAATAAAGCTAATGATATTATTGATCAGTCTGATATTGTTTTGTTTTTAACCAGTGATGATTCTGTGCAACCTGGTGAATTTCAAGCAATGGCACAATTGCAACAAATTAATAAATACTTTGCTGTAATTCTCAATGTTAAACATGATATTTCTAATAACTTAGAAGATTTACAGATGTTCATTGATATTCCAGAAATGGTATTTGATGAAGATAGGTTATCACAACATAAACATCATATTCAAAGTCACATTCAAGAATATTTGCATTTAGATAATGTAGATATAGTTCCTATTCATGCTCAATCTGGTTTTTTAAGTACGCAAGCAGAATATCAAGAGTATAGCAGTCAACTTTGGCAGTTGAGTAAAATAGAAGAATTATATTCTTTAATTGCTTATCAAATTTATACTAATGGTCAAGATTTACGCTTATCAACTTTCGCTGATAGCTTGGAATATTTTATTAAGTCAATTGATCAAAAATTAGCTGCTGCAAAATCTCAGTTATCTGTTCAGTTAAACTTTCTGGAACAGAAGCAAAGAGAAATCGAAAAGATATTTGCAGAAATCGAAAAAGAAGGTGATAGAAAAATTAAAGATAAATGTGACTCTTTATATGATCTGATAGAAAATCAAATAGGTAGTTTTGTTGATCAATATTCAGATATGGATATCAATGGAAGACAGAGAGAATGGAAGAAAATAGTTAATGAAAAAAATATTGAAGAAACTATGAAATCTTGCATAGAGGCAATATTTTCAGATTTAGGAGAAAAACTCAAGGAATTTGAACAGGAATATGAATATGATCTGAAGAATATTCAGATTGACATGGCAATGAATTTTAGTAACATCACCAAAGATGATACAGGAAAGTTAATAAAACGGGTTGGTGTAGGTATTGGTGCTGTGGGTGCAGCACTTTTTGTAGCAGCAAATTGGTGGAATCCAGGAGGGTGAGTTGTTGGAGCAGGGATAGTTGCTACTGTTGCTAGTATAGGTATGAGTGTTGCTGGTGACAGGGAAAAAGCAGATGATGATAAAAATTATAAAAAGGATATTGCAAAAGAAAAAGATTCACTGAAAAAACAGGTAAAACAAAAAAGAGAAATTACAATAAAAGCCTATCAAGATTCATTTTCTGAGAATATAATTGAATATGAAATTAAAGTGGTTTCTCAAATGAAAATATATATTCAGGGATTATGGGAAATAATTCAAAAATTAGATGATAGTTGCCATGAAATTGCAGAAATAAACAAACAAATGCAAGAAGATTTTGATAAATTAAAATAACTACATCAGGAGAATAAAACAATGTCAAGTTTTCAATTTAATGCTAAATCCCAGAAAGTTAACCAACTTTGCCAAGAAACAATAGATATTTTAGAAATTCGGACAGAAGATGAAGTTAAAAAATTAGTTGATGATTTTCAAAATTTTTGGCAAGAATATCAACAACAGAAACAACTATCTATTGCTTTTATCGGACAGTACAATGCTGGTAAATCCACCTTAATTAAAGCATTAACTGGAGATGAAAGCGTGAGAATTAGTGCAGAAATATGTACTGATCAAGTTACAGAATATGCTTGGCAAGATGTATTACTATTAGATACACCAGGAATTTATGCAGGTAATACAGAACATGATGATATTACCCTAGAAAGAATTTCTAAATGTGATTTATTGGTGTTTGTCGTTCCTAATGAATTATTTAACCCCCAAGGTGCAGCATTTTTCCAAACCGTAGCTAACCAAATGCAAAGAGTTGGACAAATGGTGCTAGTAGTTAATAAAATGAGTCGTGAATCAGGAAGTCCCCAAGATTTATTATCAACAATTACACAAGTTATAGAACCATATTATCCTCAACAATTCTACACCTGTTTTATTGATGCTGATTCCTACCTCAAATCCCAAGATCCTAAATATATCAAATATCAGCAATCTTTACAAACTAAATCTAATTTTAATGATTTTCTGGATTCTCTGCAAAAGCTAATTCAAAAAAATGAACTTTCCGCTAAATTAGTTACTCCTTTACATCGTGCTGTTGATACTCTGGAGAAATCAGTAAACTTTTTAAGTACAGGTGATAAAACAACTCGTGATTTATTAGAGATATTACGACGCAAAAAAAATATAATACAAGCATCTCAAACTAGAGCGAGAAACGCTTATCGTTCTGAATTAGCTAAACTTAAATATGAAGTGATCATGCTAAGTGAAAAAATAGCTAGTATGATTGATGGACACCATACGAAGGAAGAAATTGAAGTAGAAGTAGAAAAAGTCACAAAGGAAATTACCACTTTTTCAGAGAAGATAATAGGAAAAATTCAAGCTCATTTACAAGAAGAATTAATAAATCTACAAAATAAATTAGAAGAACTGCAAAACTCTCTATTAGGTAAAACTATTGCTAGGGAAATAACTATTGATTTGGTAGATGGTAAGAGGATTAATGATCCAAATATTCCTGATAAATTTGGAAAATCAATCTTAGAAAAACAAGGTGGTAAAATCTTGGAAGAACTTGGAAAATTATCATCCAAAGTATCCAGAGATTTAGTTTATAATATAGGAAAATTTCTGGGTTTTAAATTTAAACCTTGGGGTGCTGTTAATGGTGCTAAATTCATTAAAGGTTTAGGACCATTTATTGCTGGTGCTGGTGTCTTATTTGATGCAGCTATGACAGCAAAAGAAGAATACGATGATCAAGAAAACCAACGTCAGCTACGTAATGCTAGAAACCATGTAAGAGAAGAGTTTAGAAAGGTAGCCGAAGAAATGGTAGAAAAGTATGAATTAAACATTGAAGAAGCTATAAGTTTCTATGATGAGGAATTAAATGATATTGAAAATAATCAGCAAGAATTGAGGAATTTTGACCAGTCCAAACATGAGATTTTAACTCAAATTGAGAATAAACGTCAGGATATAAAACAGGAGATTAAACAATTAATCAAGTAGTATATCCCCGACTTCTCAAATAATTCATCTATAACATGATATGATTAATCAAAGAAGTTAGGTATCTTTAAACATCCTGTAAATCCTTAAATCCTGGATATCCTGATTCTGACAAATAATTTTTGCAATAAAGTTTTCAGAAACCCGAATTTATGCTATAAATTCTATAGGATCACAATCAGTTTTTATAAAAGTAAAAAATATTAATTGTAATTAGGAGGTCAAAATTATGAACTCTCTTGAACTCAGACAAAAAATCGAACAAAATCTATTAACTATTTCACCAGAAAATTTGAAATTTATTGATGAATTTGTGGAATTTATTAAATATAAACAAGAAACAAGTTTATCAGAAAAAACTAACTATAGGCCATCTTCAGGACGTTCAATTTTGCGTCATGCTGGTACATGGGTAGGGGATGACTTGGAAGAATGTCTGAAGTTAGTCTCTGAAACTAGAGGTAAAGTGAAAATTAATAATCGTATTAATCCTTTTGAGTGATGTATCTTTTAGACACTAATCATTGTAGTTTAATTTTTCTGAAAAATCAGACGGTTCTTGATTATATACAGGAAGTTGGAGAAACCGATATAGCTACTACTATCATAACAGTAGGTGAGCTAACTTATATGGCAGAAAATTCTAGTTATAAGGAAGAAAATTTAACTCGTATTGAGCAATTTATCGCAGATATTAGAATTTATTATGTAGATGATGTAACTGCTAAAATTTATGGACAAATAAAAGCAGGATTAATTAACAAATTTGGACCAAAGCAAAAAACTAAACGGCAAACGACTAAAATCACTCAATTAGGTTTTGATGAAAATGATCTTTGGATAACAGCAATAGCAATTCGTAATCAATTAACGTTAGTTTCGGCTGATACTGATTTTATCAGAATCCAAACTGTAATTGGTTTTTCTTTAGAAAATTGGAGAGATAATCAATAATTGATTGTCTGATAGCGTGGCGTAGCCATATCAGGATTTTTTGATTTGATTTATCTTAGTCATTGATAATTTTGCTAGAATGTGAGAACTGATAGACACTAGGTAAATTTGAGGGTTTATTGGTTGAATAATCGGACAAAATGATTTGGATTATAATCTATCATATTAATCTTATCATCATCCTGTAAATCCTTAAATCCTGGATATCCTGATTCAGACAATGATTATGTTGTACAGAGATAGCATACAATATAAAATGGGAGTGTGGTAATGAGAAATGCCGAAGAAAATAAGAGAACTGAAGGGAATAGTAGCAAAAGTTGGATATCTCCTTCAATCAGGTAGAGGTAAAGGAAGTCATACTTACTGGAAACATCCCTTATTACCGGAAGAACCATTAACCATACCGGGAAAAGATGGAGATGATGCTCCGCTATATTTAGAAAAAAACATTCAGCGGGTGCTGAAAAAGCTGGAAGAACTAGAAAATAAGGAAGGTGAAGAATGATTTATCACTACAGCATGGTAATTCAATGGTCTCAAGAGGATCAACTTTTTTTAGTTCACTTACCTGAATTTCCCTGGCAACAGTTTCATACACATGGTAAAACTTACGAAGAAGCTGCTAGAAATGGTCAGGAAGTAATTGAGGCTTTTGTTGAGATGCTTACTCAAGAAAATCAAGTATTACCAGAACCCCGAATGCTTCCTACAAAACCGTTGCAAGTTGCCTAGTTCAGTGTAAAAAGTATAGTTGCATTTTGACATTATAACGGTTAAAATGCCTGTAAATAATTGTAATTAATGTTATTCCCGATAATAACAAATTATGAAAACATTCACTATTGGTCATTCCAATCATGCAATTGAAACATTTATCGAACTGTTACACCGACATCAAGTAACAGCCTTAGCTGACGTGCGTTCTAGTCCTTATAGTCGCCGATTTCCTCAATTTAATCAATCAGCATTAAAAGCAGCCTTGAAAACCGCAAATATCGCTTATGTTCCCCTGGGAGATAACTTAGGCGCTCGTCCCCGTGATAGAAACTGTTATGTAGAGGGTATGGCTCGTTATGATTTAATTGCGGCAACAGAGGCTTTTAAAATTGGTTTAAATCGTCTAATTCAAGGTTCAGAAAAATATCAAATTAGTTTAATGTGCGCTGAACAAGATCCTATTGTTTGTCATCGAGCTATTTTGATTTGTCCACATTTAAAAAATGCTGGTTTAGAAATTCAGCATATTCATAAAAATGGAGATTTAGAAACAAATGAAGATTTAGAAAATCGGGTATTAAAACAGAATAATTTATATAAAGTTTTGTCTGATTTGCAAAATTCTGTTAAACAGCTTTCTCTATTCGATTTACAACCTATCCAAACCCTAGGAAAACCTCTTTCCCGTGCCGAGTTAGTAGAAAAAGCATATCAATTACAAAGTGAAAAAGTAGCTTATACAGAAACAACAGATGATGATGAATGAACAAATTAATTTATTTACTATTGGCTTTACTCAGAAAAAAGCCGAGCAGTTTTTTGAGACTTTGATAAAAGCAGGTGTGAAACGAGTTATTGACACTCGCTTAAATAATGTTTCTCAACTTGCGGGATTTGCGAAAAAGTCAGATTTACAATATTTTCTCCAGAAAATTGGCGGAATTGAATATATCCATATTCTTGATTTAGCTCCCACAAAAGACATTTTAGATGCTTATAAAAAAAAAGAAATAACTTGGGATAGCTATGAACATAAATTTAACCAATTGATTACACAAAGACAAATTGAAAGGAAGTTATTTATAGATATGATAGATAAAAGTTGTTTATTGTGTAGTGAGTTAAAACCCCATAATTGTCATCGTCGGTTAGTGGCTGAATATTTGCAAAGTAACTTAGAAAAAAATATTAAAATTCATCATCTTTAAGTAAGTAGGTTAGCCTTGAAAATCGTCGTTATGGCAAGGCAAAAGGCAAGAGGCAATAGTGAAGAGGGTTTGGGGGATTTTACTTTTCTTTACACAGATTGATTTTATTGTGTTCACCTACTTATAATATTATTTAAGGTGCTAATTAAAGTTTAACAATGCTGACGTTTGATATTATTTGTATTGCTAAATCCACTAAGCATGGCGGAATTTGTCTTGCAGGTATTAAAACCGATGGTACAGGGTGGTTACGACCAGTTTCTAACAAAAAAGATGGAACTCTATATCCAGAACATTATAAGGATAGGAATGGTAGAGAGGTGCAATTATTTGATGTGGTAAGAATTCCTATAATTAGACATGAACCAAAATGTCATCAGCCAGAAAATTATCTGATTCATTATAGTTATAAATGGCAGATTTTAGGACAAGCTACTTTAGAACAAGTACGAAAATTAATTAAACCAGAAATTAAAAGAAATTCTTCTGAACCTAAATTATTGGGTAATTTTGGGAAACGTATCCGTTATGAAGATCTACAAATATCCCAGATTAGATATTCATTAATAATGATTAATTCAGAAAATTTAAAATGGGAGATCAAATATAATTCTGCGAATAAGAAAACTTGCAGATGTCTTTTTTATTTATGTAATCATTTTTATGATTTACCAATTACAGATCCAATTTGGATAGATAAACTTGATTTTTTAGAAATGGGAATATATTCCTGCGAAGAAGTCATAGAAAAACTCAACTTGGAAAATTTTGAACCTGATAAATTTAGATTAACAATAAGTTTAAGTGAACCTTTTCAACCTTCATTTCAAAGTGAGGAAATATTTTGTTATAAATTAGTGGCATCTGTTATTAATGTTACGGATGTTGCTAAACGTCTAGGATGGTAAATATTCCCAAATGATTTAATAATCGGGGAACTTAAAAGTAAAAAAAGAGACTAAGAGCCTTGGAGTGTAACTAATGCTAACTGCAAGACTAGCGATCGCCAATTCCACATTCTCCACATAGTTCAACTTTCGAGAATATTGACACTGTAAGTTTTTGCACAAAAAACAACTTTTATTTATACCCTATAATTTAATGCTAAGTTAAGAGTGATTAGCCCTTTTTTCCCAACTTACTCAATGTCCCGCGTTTATCCCCGCCGTCAACGGCAGCTTGAAAGTTTAGTCCAAAAGTTAGGTTTGTCACTAAATGCACCTATTAAATGGGAATTGTTAGATTTAGCACTCACTCATCCCACGGTTTCTGATACTGCCAACTATGAACAGCTAGAGTTTGTTGGCGATGCAGTGGTACGCCTAGTGGCTGCCGTGGTATTATGGGAACATTATGCTGATTGTTCAGTTGGTGATTTTGCGGCTATTCGCTCGGTGTTGGTGAGCGATCGCATTCTCGCCCAATTAGCAAGAGAATATGGTTTAGAATTATATTTATTGGTGGCTGGTAGTGCTACGGCTGATCATATCGGCCAAGAATCACGATTAGCAGACTCCTTTGAAGCCGTTCTAGGGGCACTCTACCTTAGCACCAACAATCTTAACCTAATTCGTCCTTGGTTAGATACCCATTTCCAACAGCTAACCACAGAAATTCGTCTTGATCCTGCCAGACTCAATTATAAAGCAGCCTTGCAAGAATGGACTCAAGCACAATTCAAAGTCCTTCCAGAATATCGAGTTTTAGAAATTAGTCAACCCCACCGTACTCATGAACGCTTCTTTGCTGAAGTTTGGCTACATGAAAAAATGTTGGGACAAGGTAAAGGACGTTCTATTAAAGCCGCTGAACAAGCGGCTGCGAAGGAGGCCTATTTGCTAATTAGCACCCCACTAAAAGATGAGTAATAATAACAACCAAAGTCGTCAAAACATCAATTAATCATAAAACTCACCCCACACAGGTGTTTTACTCCTGCTAGATTTTCCAAACGCTGACTTTAGTAGAAAATAAACTACACAAAATTCTCCAATTTATACCAAATTTTAGGATTACTATTTCTTGGTGATCATAATCACTGATGTTTCTTAATTAAAAATTTAAGATTAGGCAATACCTTGTCCACTTCATGTTTAGTTCTCAGTGAAGTCCTATGTTATGTGGTAAAATATCCGCAGCAGCATTAGAATAAACTGTACAAATTAAAAAATCATCCTAAAACCGGGTTTATACGGTTAATAGTTTTAAGAAAACATATAAAAAATTACATCGATTCCAGGTTATAGGTAATGAAAAGTGAGAAACAGAATTGATATTAACCCAGATAAAACAGTTCCCCAAGCACATTCAACGAAATTAATTGGTCGAAAATTGGACTATGATCACCATTACCATGACTGTTACCATGAAGAACAGTTAATCTATCAACACTTACTAAACTTAGTGGGAAAAGAATCTCCCAACCAAATGTTGGATAGATTTCGGGCATTATTTATTGAAAGAGCGAATTATCCTGAACCAGAAATTATCTCAATTTTAGACAAGATTACCGCATCTAAGCACGCATCTGAAGAATTTCAGTTTTTCCTGAATCGGTGTTGCCATATTCTCATCAACTACTGGCACATGAACCCCCTGCTACATAGTGCAATTGACGATTTGATAGGTTTATTTAATGCTATACCTACTACTTATAAAATTAACAATTTACGTTGCCGCGAAATCAGCCGTTTACGGGAATTAGTTAAACAGTTTGTCAGCAGCGAACAGTATTTAATTTTAAAGAGATTTACTCAAGTAGTAAATGAGACTCATCCTGTAGCTAAGAGGCAAGATAATCAACCACTGATGACCTTAATTCGCCGTTATCCTTATCTATATGAACATTGTTTAATGAACGACAACTCCACTATTGAACAAAAAGAAACTGTTAAACATTTTCAATCACAGGTACAAAAGAAATTTGAAATTGATTTATCACAATATGTAACTTATAAAGTGCGGCAAATTCAGTCATTGCAAAACACTTCAACTGCTGAAGCTAACAGAATTTTGCGCCCCATAGATAATCCTACATTGTTAACTGATAGTGAGTTATACACCACATTAAAACATTTTGTGGGTAAAGTTGAACATGGCAATACATATCATGAATCTGCCCAACAGTTCATAAAATATGGCGGACAAGCGAAAAATTTTCGTGATTTTAAAGATGATTTATATGAATATTTGATATCTTCTGTAGACAAGCAATACGGGAAAAAACAATTCAACCGAAAACTATATAAATATTTACAAGATATTTTACCTCAAGCCGATGAGCAAAAAATTAATGATTTATTATTAGTGAAAACTTGCAGCAATTTATTAAACTATTTAGTTGTTAATAACCAATCATCACCACAGCACTTTGTTTTCCTAGATTTAATTAGTAATCAAGGAACAGTCCCCACAATGGGATTATTATTAAAAATTGTCCTTATTTGTGGAAAAGTTAAGCCATATTTAGAAAGAAAATTTGCAATTTTGTTTAATCACTATGAATCTTACACCACTGATACTGTTGGCTGGTTAGTGGGAACTTTGGAGCAATTAAATATTGCTTTTAGTATTAATTTTGGTGGGATTGATTTATCATTCTTTAAAAGATTTTGTTAAAAATAAAATTAAAAAAGACAGAGAGCCCCTCTGTCCTCAAAATATGATGCTTAGAGTTTTAATGGCAAAATTTAGTAGCGACCACCATATCCACCACGTCCACCACCACCACGATCTTCTTTGGGTTTAGCTTTGTTAACCTTCAAGTCGCGTCCCAGCCATTCAGCACCATCAAGTGCAGCAATTGCTGCTTCTTCTTCCGCATCTGATCCCATTTCTACAAAAGCAAAACCTCTTACACGCCCAGTTTCCCGATCAGTAGGTATTTGAACTCTCTTAACCTCTCCATATTCTTTGAAAACCTCCGTTAAAGCGTCCACTGTAACCTGATAGGATAAATTACCAACGTAAATTGACATTAAATGGCTCCGAAAACTAAAAAGCTGACTCGTTCTTTAACTACAATATCAGCACCCAGATAAAATCTACTATAGGACTTAAAAAAGACACATATTGTGTGTCTTAATAAAATTACAATCTGTTGTGGATGTTAAAGCTTAGTAACGGTTGCGTCCACCACCGCTACCACCACCATATCCACCACGTCCACTACCACGATCTTCTTTGGGTTTAGCTTTGTTAACTTTTAAGCTGCGTCCCATCCATTCAGCACCGTCAAGTGCTTCAATTGCGGCTGTTTCTTCTGCCTCTTTTTCCATTTCTACAAAGGCAAAACCTCTTTTCCGACCAGTTTCCCGGTCAGTGGGTAGTTGGACTCTCTTCACGGTTCCATATTCTGCAAAAACCCCAGTTAGGTCATTTTCTGTAACCTCATAGGATAAATTACCAACGTAAATTGACATTGAATAGCTCCGAAAACTAAAAAGTTGACTTGTTCCTTAACTACAATATCAGCACTCAGATAAAATCTGCTATGGGACTTAAAAAAGACACATATTGTGTCTGTCTTGATAAAATTATGATTGATTGTGGATGTGAAAATTTAGTAACGGCGAGAATAGCCACCACCGTCGCCACCACGTCCACCACCACCTCGATCTTCTTTGGGTTTAGCTTTGTTAACTTTTAAGCTGCGTCCCATCCATTCAGAACCATCAAGCGCTTCAATTGCGGCTTGTTCTTCTGCATCTGAACTCATTTCTACAAAGCCGAAACCCCTGACGCGCCCGGTTTCTCGGTCAATGGGTAGTTGAGCTTTTTTTACAGTTCCATATTCTGCAAAAACCTGCTTGAGGTCTTCTTCTCCGACTTGATAGGACAAATTACCGACGTAAATTGACATTGAATAGCTCCAGAAATTAAAAAATGGGCATTTACAGTATGAATAAAAGAAATGCCTCAACCATATAATACCAGTAATTAAGGTTTATTTTCTAATTGGGCATAGAAATTTTTTCTCCGGTAGCATAACCCACCTGAGTTCGACATAAGATAATTTTTGGAAAACTGCCCCAAATATGAGTCTCAAACCCTGATGATCTCGTTGAAGAAATCATAACTCTGTTCGCGTAGCGTCTCCGAAGGAGAAACTCCTAACACCGAACTCAGGTGGTAAGAGATTCCTACCTGCTGACTCCTGACTTCTGACTCCTGACTCCTGCGATGTCTTGGAGACTGATACCATAAAATGCTTGAGCGCGACTAATTGCTTTTTGGGTATCAGATGCCATTATGCCATTGATTTGACCTTTATAGAAACCTTTTGCCTGTAGTCGTCTTTGGATTTCTAGGGTGGTGAAATCACTTTTGGCAGAGTTTTTAACTAAACTGTATAACTTAGAACGGGTGGTTTGTCCAGCTAGGCCATTGACTTCTAGTTTGTGTTGTTTTTGAAAGCGTTTGACGGCATCAACGGTGTTAGAACCATAGTAACCATTGGGCTGATTTTGGAGAAATCCGGCGGTGATGAGATGTTCTTGGAGGATTCTGACGGCTTCACCGCGATCGCCTAAACTAAGTATATCTGGGTGATCTGATTTTTGAGAAGTGGTTGTTTGATTTTCATCGGTGACTGCTGGTAATTTGGCTAATGTGGATTGACCGACAACACCATCAACTGTGAGTTGGTAAGCTTTTTGGAATCGTTTGACTGCTTCTTGAGTAATTGGTCCAAAAATGCCTGTGGAATTACCGTAATAAAAACCGGCGATTTTCAAGCGTTCTTGTAGAACTTTGACCTCTGCACCTTCATCACCTTTGCTGAGGAGATTGGGGTTTTTGCGCTTGTTACTGACGGAAATAATATTATTTGGGGTAGTGTTGGTTATCGGGGCTGTACTGATAACTTGGTCATTGGTGATTTCAATTTGAGATATCCAATTTTGTTGGAGATGATTGACGGTAGCAGCGTTGTCATTTTTTTCTAGGGCGAAAACACTACTAACATTATTCAAAATGGATATAGTTATGATCAGGGGAATTATGTATTTCCACGCACTACCAGAAAAGAGTTGCCAGTTTGGTGCGGCGGCTGTTTTAAATAAAGAACTGAGGGATATTAACTCAGTGGTTTCTTCGTCTTGATTGGCAAAAGCTAAATGTAAATACGCAAGATTTTCCATATCCAATTCCTAAATGAAATTATTTTTCTTCGATAGTTGCTTCCGCTTGATGGACTAAATTGCGGAGGTTTTCGAGGGTTTGTATATTCACATCCTGCCATAAGCCGCGTTGGTTTGCTTCTAGTAATCTTTCCGCAATATCGCGTAATGCCCAGGGGTTCTTGTCGTGGATAAATTCACAAACAGTCGGCTCTTCTAAGTATGCTTCGACTATACCTTGATACATATGATCTTCGACGCATTGGGACGTAGCATCGTAAGCGAAGAGAAAATCTACGGTTGCAGCCATTTCAAATGCACCCTTATATCCATGACGCATGACTCCAGCTATCCATTTAGGATTAACGACGCGGGAACGATAAACCCTGGCAATTTCGGCGCTAAGTTGGCGGATTTTGGGCTGGGATGTGTTGGAATTGTCGCCAAAGTAGGTTTGGGGATTTTTACCTTGAAGAGAACGCACGGCTGCGGTTAAACCACCCTGAAATTGATAATAATCGTCGGAATCTAGTAAATCGTGTTCTCGGTTGTCTTGATTGTGGAGAACGATTTGCATTTGCTTCAACCGTTGTTCAAAAGCCTCCACATTCTTATTCTCTGTTCCCTGTTGAGAAGAATAAGGGTAAGCGCTCCAATTGATGTAAGCTTGGGCTAAATCCTGATCATTTTCCCAGTTTTGGGAGGCGATGAGTCCCTGGAGTCCGGCACCATAAGCCCCTGGTTTTGAACCAAAAACGCGATATTGCGATCGCTCTTGGGCTACTTCTAAAGATAAACCTTCTTGAGTCCATTGTGCTGTTTCTTGACGAACTGTATCTGCGAGGGGATTTTGGTCTGGGGGTTCATCTAATGCGGAAACGGCTTTGACTGCTTGATCAAATAAACTAATTAAATTGGGAAAAGCATCCCGGAAAAAGCCGGAAATTCGCAAGGTGACATCCACACGGGGACGACCGATAATTGATAAGGGTAAAATTTCAAAATCTACGACTCGTCGCGCTGCACCATCCCACACGGGTTGCACACCAAGTAAGGCTAAGGCTTCGGCTATGTCATCACCACCAGTCCGCATTGTGGCTGTTCCCCACACGGATAAACCAAGGGTTTGGGGATATTCTCCGTGTTCTTGGGTGTAGGTTTCAATCAGGGTTTCAGCGGCTTTTCGTCCGATATCCCAGGCGGTTTCGGTGGGTATGGCACGAATATCAACGGCGTAAAAGTTTTTACCTGTGGGCAGGACTTCGGGGCGGCCGCGGGTGGGTGCGCCGGAAGCACCGCTGGGAATGTATTGACCATCTAGTCCTCTTAAGAGGTTGGTGGTTTCTTCGGTGGTTTTTCTTAGGGCTGGGAGGAGTTTGTTACTTATCCAATCCAGATGAGGGCGGGGAGACTCCGGAGGGCGGGGAGACTCCGGAGGGCGGGGAGACCCCGGAGGGCGGGGAGACCCCGGAGGGCGGGGAGACCCCGGAGGGCGGGGAGACCCCGGAGGGCGGGGAGCCCCCGCCCCGAC